>NC_019972.1 GCF_000328665.1 Methanomethylovorans hollandica DSM 15978 | reverse complement strand
ATTAAATTTAAAATAAAATATACTAGATTAGTAAACTAATATTTAACCTTATCTTACTTTTTATAAATGCGAAGAACTCACCATACACGTAAACCTACCCTGTGCCTGTTTTTGGCTGCCTCCACCTATATTGTAGTATGCTTCCGAAAGACCATTTAACAAAGGATCACTAAGGATCAAAGCATCTAATGATAACATTGCTGAATCTATAGTCAATATACGGGAATTCCCTTTCCTACCTTTACGGGTTGTTGTAACAAGGAAACCCGCTGTCTCCAACTGGCTGATCAGGCCTGATACTCTCTGGATACTAAGCTGATCCATTCCCACTAGTTTTACAAAATGAGAATATTCTGAATATAACAATCCGGTGGATATTTTCTCTGTTGTATATCTCGTAAGGCAAATCAAACTCAGAAGAATTAATTTTTGGCTACTTGTACTTTCATTCAGAAGTTTGGAGTAATGACTTTTATCCACTTCACTTAAAGCATCATCAACGTGGCTTTTCGTTATCATTTTTTCGTTTCGTTGCTGTGCTATCATTCCGGATGTCTGCAGTAACAGCAAAGCTCTACGTGCATCTCCGTCATCCCTTGCTGAATATGCAGCACAGAATCCAATAACATCTTCATGAATAGCATTTTCTTGGAATGCTAGTGGAACTCTATCCGACAGGATCTCACATAAGTGATCAGCATTATAAGGAGAGAACACAATCTTAGTCGCACGAAGGACAGAACGTAAACGTGCATCAAGATTATCCAACCATCCCAAATCATTAGTTAAACCAAACACACTAATGAATTGCCTGGAATCTGCTTTCTCATCTTCATCATAACGACAAAGATTGTTCAACAAACTATCTTCTTTGATCTTATCAATTTCATCAAAGACAATAATCAATGATAACTTTGTATCTCGAAGCTCTTTCCAGATAGCATTGTAATAATGCTCAGTTCCAAGACCAATAGGAGGCAATGTCGATAATGGATTAATAGCCTGAAGGATCTTATATAAGATTCTAGTAGGAGTATTCGTTTCCTCACAACGAATAAAAATAGTTTTCACCTTATTGACAATCCTTCTTGTTTCCATTTCCTTCATCAATAGTTGTGAAACAAATTTCATTACAACGGTTTTCCCTGAACCCGGATTACCGTGAATTACTGCATTTTGAGGAGATCCACCTTCAAGTACAGGATACATTTTCTCAGCAATTGTCCTGATCTGTTCATCCCTTGCAACCAGTTTAGATGGTATGAATGTATTCGACAACACATGTCTATCTTTGAAGATACTTGAAGTCATATTGCTGAATATATTTTCAATTGATTCGTCCATAGTCTCTCCTCTTCATGGTGATACACTTTTTTAGGGATAGATAATCTCTGATACTCGTTATTGCATTAGTTTTATAGGGATATCCCGTTATAAAAGTATTTCCATTAGTTTTCTAACACCCACCCCTCAGTAAAAGTAAAGAAGGTATTTTTCATTTTTACAAACAAAAAAATGATCACATTATATGTAATAAACTATTTATAGAAAAAATTACAAAACCATACAACCGTGCATTTTTAAAAGAAACATACACTGCTCTGCAGTTTATGTGCATTTTCCGTTATTACTTCCATCAAGGGGTGGGTGGGTATCCTAAAACATAATCACTATTCAGTGACGATTTGGATATAAATTACGATTATCAAGACACCCCACGATAGAAGTATTAAATATATCAATATTGGTCAAATTATCTATAGATACCGATTTTACAAAATATGGACTTTATGGTTTACTATGCTTTTGAAGTCTCTTGATTACGAAAGTCGGTTTCCATAAAAGTATTCTTTTTCTAAGTAATACTTCCACGAAACACCCACCAGAATAAAAGTATCGAAGTTTGAAGCTAATGGATTAATCCAAAAACAAAAAAAAGCAAATAGTCGATATAAACAAAGCAAATAATTTTATATCATTATGTTTTTTAGTACAATGGTGATCTTATTGAAAATGAAGATTCTATTAATATTACTACTAGGTGTTATTGCCGTAGCGGCTCTTGCTGGATATGTCAATAAAGAACCAACCAGTTTTGTAAATACTGCCACTATGGAAGTATCACTCGCGAAAAACACAACCCAGAATTTAACCGAAAACACCACTCTAGACAAAATGACTGTTCGAGCTAATAATGAAACTCATATTAACAAAAAGTCAACTAAAAGTACTTCAAATACAGAAATAGTAAATGAAACGACAAATAATACAATAAATTCGACAGCATCAACTACAACTTCAACTGAAAAAACAGAATCAGAGCCAACTAAAACCAATTCAATTGGAATAGATCTTGTTCTAATTTCAGCCGGAGAATTTGAGATGGGTGCAGGAGAATATTCAAACTCTCAGATAATGCAACCTACTCATACAGTTGAAATAAAAAATGACTTTTATATTGGAAAGTATGAAGTTACACAGAGGCAATGGAACGAAATAATGGACGAGAACCCTTCTACATCTAAAGGAAGAAACCAGCCAGTTGATCAGGTATCATGGAAAGAAGCGCAGGAATTTATCTCCAAACTAAACAAACTCGAAAATACTACTAAATATCGCCTTCCGACAGAAGCTGAATGGGAATATGCCTGCAAAGCAGGTACAAAATCATCGTACTTCTTTGGAGATGATGAAACCGAACTTGGAGATTATGCATGGTATATTGATAATTCTGAAGATGAAACTTATTCTGTAGGCCAAAAACAATCAAATCCATGGGGACTTTATGATATGTATGGTAATGTATTTGAATGGGTGCAGGACGATTGGCACCAAAATTACAAAGAAGCACCTACAGACGGAAGCGCATGGGATGAACCTGGATCAAACCCAAAGGTACTGAGAGGAGGTTTTTGGGGATCTTCAGCCGGAAACTGCATGTCTGCAGAAAGAACAAGCAAATATCCAACCGAAGAAGACACTAACATTGGTTTCCGGATTGTAATGGAAACCTAACTCCTCTTTTTTTAAAAAATTACAAACATACATTTGCACTAACATTCAAACATTAATATTTTTAAATATAATTGTGTACAAATCTTTATATGTTATTATCTATCTGTTGTCACTACATCAAATATCATAGTCCTATAGTGGATATACTCTATCTCTAGTTAACTGATAAGTCAAGATACTAGAGTGTAAAATCAAACATAAAAAGAAAAAGGAGAGTGAATAGTTGAATAAACGAAGTTATGAAGAAAATATAGTCAAAGGCGTAAGATGGGCAAAATCCCGTCATATCTTACTAGTATTGTTATGTCTTCTATGTACTTCTTTTCTTAGCGTTGGTTTATCCGCAGCTGCTACCGTATATGTCGGAACAAGCACCACAAGCGGAACTGTGAACTATAAATGTGACGGTTCAAATGATCACATTGAAATTAACCAAGCTCTTACATATATAAAAGGCCAGGGCGGAGGCACTGTTTACTTACGAGGTCCTAATACATACTGGATAGACAGTACTCTTAACGTCGGTGCTAATACAATACTAACAGGCGATTCTACTGCTCGAATAAAGCTCATCAAAAATGCCGGATGGGCAGAGAATGTTCCCTTGATAGCAAACACTGGAGAAGACGATCATATTACTATCAAAGGATTCACTATTGATGGGAACAGTGATAATCAAGGTGTATCCCTTGGAAACTCTTATTATATTCTCATGTATTTTGATGGGGCAGATAATATTGAAGTTTCTGATATGCGCCTTGAATGGGGATGCAGTGACGGACTAAAGACAAGAAACTGTAACGTCATAAAATTCACCGGGAATGATATTTATAAGATGGGACATGATGCACTATATGCAATAACATCCCATGATATCGATGTTTCTAATAACATTGTATTTACCCGAACAAACAGTGCTTGTAGACTTTCAACAGGAGCATATAATGTAAAAATACATGATAACATATTCTATTCATCTTTGACTGGAGGAGGTTCAACAGGACCAGCTATTCAGCTCGACAAATCCACTGAAGAAGGCACGAACAAATTCGAGAACATTGAAATATACAACAACAAAATCTATAATGTCCTTGGTGCTGCAATCTGGATGTCAGCCTCATATCCCGATGACATAATCCATGCAAAGAATGTACATATATACCATAATACCTTTTCTAAGGTCGGGCAGTATGGATCCAATACCGGATACAGCAATGCTGCTATTGTCCTATGCAGCTTTGATAACACAATAATCGAAAACAATGTTTTTGATGATGGAGGTCATGCAGGAATCAAATGGTTTACCCGGAGTGGAAGACCAATCCAGGATGTGACATATACAACTACTATACGGAACAACATTATTATGAACTCAGATGGTGTTTCATCAGTTACTGGATCAGGTGTTGGGATATGGAATACAGATTCTACCCATTGCAAATTTGTAGTCCAGAATAATGATATCTACAATAATAAGAATGGGCAGACATATGGTAGTAGCTTTACACTAACCAATAACCTGAATGTCAACCCACAATGTATTGACTCAACAAATTCAAATGTAGCTTCCCGTGACTATCATCTCAAGAGCAAAGCAGGGCACTATTCAAGTGGAACATGGATAGCAGATTCAGTATCCAGTACATTAATAGATACCGGATATTCAAGCTCATCCTACAGCAATGAACCCTCACCAAACGGAGGTAGGATCAATATTGGTAGGTATGGTAATACAGCACAGGCATCTAAAAGCGGTTCTTCAGTGCCAAACGAAACAGATAATCTACCAGTAGCCAATGCAGGTACTGATAAAGCAGTTACACTTGGTTCATCTGTCAGTTTCGATGCAAGCTTATCGACAGACGATAAAGGCATAATATCTTACTCATGGGATTTTGATGCATCAAATGGCATTACTTCTGAAGCTACAGGAAAGACTACAGCCAAGACCTATTCAACTGCAGGAACATATACAGTAACACTAACCGTTACTGATACAGCAGGACAGAAGTCTACTGATACTGTACAAGTTATTGTCAACACAAATTCAACCAGTACAGTAACACTTGCAGCATCTAATGATAACAGATTACGTGAATCATCTCCAAGTACGATATTTTCAACAATTACTTATCTTGATGTTGGAAAGAGTACAAGTGGATGCAGAGATTTGCTATTATTCGATCTAAGTGCATTTGAACCAACAGATACAATATCAGAAGCAACTTTGGATTTGTATTGGTATTATCCAGAAAGTACAACTCGTTCAGCAGATACTGTCGTTGAAGTATATAGACCAAAAGAATGGGATCCAAACTATGTGAGCTGGAATAACCGTATTTCTGGTACTGCCTGGACCACAGCCGGAGGAAACTGGTATGATAATAATGGAATTGCTCAGGGAAGCACACCTTATGCTTCAATCAAATTCCCTGCAAGTACTATACCTGACAACAAATATTATCAATTTGATGTCACAGAACTTGTACAGGAATACATACAAGGCAACTACAACAATACTGGTTTCTACCTAAAAGCCAAGACAGAAAGCAACAATTACATAGCTTTCTATAGTTCAGAATGGTCAAACACTTCTCAGAGACCAAAGTTAACTATAACAAGTTAAGAGCGAAACAACCTTTCGCTCATGTTTTCTATTTTTTCGTCTAACAAAAAAACATACATTTTTCAGGTGATATTTTATGCATATAATAATAAAATGTAAACATTGCCATGCAAAATTTGATCGGGATGAACTACATCCAGGAAAGAAATGTCCCTTCTGCAGTTCTACAAATATAATAGAACTTGGAGAAAGAAGTGAGCTTAACGCAACTAAAGAATCCATTATAGCAATTCAGAACTAGTTTTTAATTCCTTATGGTTGAAATTCATCATTATTTTTTAACCACGTTTTTTCTGATCAAAAAAAAGATATCCATCACCTTATATGACGGATATTTTGATATTCAATATTACTGAGATGGTTTAATCTCAATAGAATAATCGAAGCTCTCAGTTGCAGAAGGCAGTACAGATAATGTCCATGTGCCTGGAGTAACATTTACATCATAAGTATCTATGTATTGCTGTACATTGTCCTGATATCCAGAAATACTGCTGGCAAGATTAGCAATCATTAAGTATGGATTACTTGCTAAACTCACAGATCCTCCATACATATTGCTCATCAAAGTAGGACTAACTTCCTTGCCCTGAGGATCATATATCTTTACAGTAAAAGATGGATCAGCATAGCTTTTCATTGAGTAAAATTGAGGTCTTGTTGACTTTAGCTCTATAGTAGCAGTTCCATTTTCTTTAACTTTGAATGGAATCTGGTATGGTTCTGAAGGTGCTACAGGTACATGGAAATTAAGTGAAACCTGATCACTGTCCTCATATATACTCGAATCATTAATATTCAAATCAACACTACCATAAAATTCACCTTTAGATCCTTCTGGTACTGTCAGTTTCAATTTTACGATTGCACTCTCCCCAGGGAGAACACTTGAAGGACTGGTTATTTCAATATCATCATTTCCAAACGCAGACACGGCTCCCGGATAAGAATAACCAATTTCATTACTCAATTTTGGATCGATTGAAACTTCTTTTGTTCCTGTATTGTTTATGGTAATATTATATGTGTATTCTTTTCCAGCTTCTACCCAATCATATATTGAATATGGGGTGAACTGTATACTAGTATCAGCATATACATCAACCATCACCATAACTGCACTCGCAATGCCCTGTGCATCTGAAATATTCAACATGCAGTCATAAGTTGCGACTTTTGTTCCTTCAGGTATGGCCACATCAACCTTGACATTGATACTCTTTCCTGCTTCGATGGATACAGACGAAGGAGTAATAGTAATCCAGCTTGGATCAATAGGATACTGAGAATATCCTGGATTATATACAGAAAAATTAACATTTGCTGTTGTTTCTCCTGGATTTTTCAGAACAAATTCAAAACTATCAGTTTCTCCTTCCTTTATCATCATGCTTCCATAATACGGATCAGGAACTAATCTATCAGTCATTTCAGCATTACTAATACCGACACCAATCATGCTATCCTCTGAAACAGTATCTGTTTCAGGTATATCTACAGCCACAGCAATAGCTCCTGTAACACAAATAAGAAGCACAGCTACGACTCCATAAATCATTATTTGTCCTCGTTTCATGGTTTTCACCAAATTTTTATTACGATGTTTTTAATGTGCCTGTAACTATTAATCCTTTCTGGCCACAAAAATATAATATTTATATCATATAACTACTCATAAAAAAACATACAAATAACAAAACATATTGCAGCTCCGTAGTGTAGTGGTCAATCATATAGGACTTTGAATCCTGTAACACTGGTTCGAATCCGGTCGGAGCTACTTAATTCATGGAGTAAATACTATGCAGATTGAGATAATTCCTGAAAAAGAACACAAATTCACTATACAAGACCATCTGACTTTGATAGGAGATCCCTGTCATGTTTTTGAAGGGTCAATATGGCAACGACTTATACCGTTGATATATAAGAAAAACGAAACAACGGAAAATTCTATTCAGACATTTAAAATAACAGATGGTTTTGCTATTTGCTATATCTCAATAATACCAACTTATTCACAAGAGGAAGGAGAGTTCGCAGTATCTAGGGCAGGAAGAGGATTTAAAATAGACACAACTAGAATAGGATTCATGTACGTTGAATCTGGTTTTACTGGGATTATTTCTATGAATCTACAATTTGCCGAGAGTTATTCATCAAAAATATATGGCCGAGATTATGTAAAAGGAACTCTGGATATTCAGAAAAAAGTAGAATATCCTGAAGGATCCGAGATCAATCTTATATTTAAGAGAAGAGGAATAGCTAAAGTAGAAATAGTCGAAACCGTTACTTCCCCCGTAGTTGAGATGATAACATCTCGCAAATCCACTGTACAAATGACACTTTTCTAAAACCCAACAATCAAATATATCATATCCCAAATAATAGAATATTATGATGCTTACTGAAAATGAGTTCAACAAACCAGCTAGTCGAAATACAGATTATTCCCTTGTAGAGTATGATCTAGCTGCAAGGCTTGGTCTATCTCTGCGAAAGAACCTGAAAGAAAACACATTCGAAATATTCGATATCAAAAGTGGTGAAGTAATAAAGAAATTTACTACCTTCTCAGAAGCTATCAAGGAATGCAACCTTTATGAAATCAACAACTGCAGATAATAATATACACTTGTATATATTTTTCAACTGCTAAAGGAAGTACACCAATGTCTTTAGATAATAACAACTGCCATACTGAGAATTGGTCTATCATTGCAGGATTAATTCTAATAATCGAAATTCTAATTCTAATATATTTCCACCAAGCATTTTCCAAAACATTTGTAACTCTCATAATCATTGCTAATCTAATAATAATTAAATCATCTTTTTCAACTGCTTCTTCATCTGCAACCATAGATGAATTTATATCATTACCTGCAGTTTTATCTTCATTATACCTTATTATATCCTTCTTGTTTTGGATATCGTCATATCAACTAGCATACCGGTTATACCTCACTGATATTGCTATATTATTACCGAGTATAGTATGTTTTGTATGTGGCATATCATTATTTATACAAAGAATTTATATCAGAGCCGACTCAGATGGTTTCATTTTACCAACAATAATAGGAGTTATACCAGGAATAGTACTGTTCTTCTATTGTGTTGAGTTATTTCTACAGTGAACTACTACTCAGATCAAATTAAAACATATCATATTTATATATCATTAGAACAATTGAAATTTATAGGTAAGGAGCAAATCATAGTGTATCCCAAAACAATCAAATTAATCGACTCCGGAATCTTTTTAGGGGTGTCCTTAGCTACAATATACTTTCAAAACGAACATCCTTTGAGCAATATAACACCACTTATCAAAACCCTCTTTTTTTTGTGTTCAATTGTTCTCATATCAAGTGCTTTTATAATTCCCATTCACATAAGCTCGATGGGACTCCGTTATATGAAAAATACTGAAAAAAACAAGCAAGAACTACATTTATTCGTAACAGTTTTATTTGTATACATTGTTTTTGTATTAAGTAGTATTAGATTCCTTTTTAATCAATATATTTCCTTCAGATAATCAAAAAACGGCTGATTCATTTTTTTATCATCTAAATAATAACAAACATACCATATGCTAACCCATTTAGATCTATGTACAGGTATAGGCAGCTCATCTATCGCTGCAGAATGGGCTGGTATTGAAACTATTGGAATGGCCGAAATAAATGATTTTCCTTACAATATTCTATGCAGACACTGGCCAGATATTCCAAAATGGAGAAATGTAAAAAATGTCAATCGGAGTACTATCAGAAAAGCAGGCATTGACCAAGTCGATATCATATCTGGAGGCATACCCTGCCAGCCATTCAGTATTAATGGAAAACGTATGGGTACTTATGATGAGCGTAATCTCTGGGGAAACATGCGAAAGACCATTCGCAGCATTCTTCCAAGATGGATCGTGCTTGAGAACGTCCCAGGGATCCTTTCAATCGACTCTGGAAGGTTCTTTCGAGGAGTTCTTAGTGACATGGCCAAAATGGGGTATCTTGTCGGATGGGGATGCTGGAAAGCTGCCCATGCCGGAGCTCCCCATCATCGCGAAAGGATCTTTGTTATCGGATATCACTGGAAACCAAAAGCTGATCCCAACTCCTACTCATTCTATGATTACTATAACAGACTTAATGCAAGCCAGATTCGCTGGAAACAACAGCAAACGTCCCACTTATGGAACTCTGAAAGAACAGGGACATGCTGGAACTCTGAACCCCGTGTGGACAGAGTGGCTCATGGGATTACCAACCAACTGGACCGCCTTGAAGTAATAGGAAATAGCATAGTTCCACAGCAAATCTATCCTATATATAATTGGATATCACATTGGGATCTCACAATGTTGAATGAAACAGAATATTAAAAAATACCATTTTGAGGAATGAATATGCCACAACAAGGAAAAGTCACAGGATTTAGGCTTCCTGAAGAATGTTTAAAAAAGCTCGATGATCTAAAAGAAAAAGGACTAATCAAACACAGAACCGAAGGAGTTCTTTTAGCAATAGAAGTTTTCTATCAGCATGCTATTGCTTTTAGGAATGAATTGAATTTGGGAAACATGTTTGCTTCTACAACTGGAGATTCGAGAATTGTAGAAGATTGGGATAGATTATCTGAAAATGAAAATGTATCAATCTATCTCTTAAATGACATCGGCTTTAGATTAAAGAAAATAAATAATCGTCATGGCATCATTACCCAATATAAAAAGAATAAAGAAATTATTATCGACATTGAGAGCAGAGAAAAATAAATTATGAAAAAATAGTTTTTTGAGGATTGAAAATGGCACAACAAGGAAAAATAACCGGGCTTATAGTTCCTGAAGGATATTTGGAAAAACTCGATGATCTTAAAGAAAGAGGATTAATCAGAAACAGAACTGATGGACTTCGTTCAGCAATAAAACTATTTTATGACTATGTTATTGCATATAGGAGTAAGATTCCGGATATAGGAAAAATATGTGCATACATAACTGGAGACCCCAGAATAACAGAAGATTGGAATGACCTCTCTGAAAACGAAAATGTATCAATCTATCGTTTAAACGACATGGATTTCAAAATAAAGAAAATAAATGAAAACCATGTAATCATCACTCAACACAAAAACAACCAGGAAATAATTATCAACATTGAGATTAGAGAAAAAAATGATTGAAAAAAAGAAATATTATCTCTTATTCTCCGCAATTGCAGCATTTTCCTTGATAACTATCACGAAAACCGGGAGTATCATCTTTTTCCCACTCATAGCATCCTTTACTACAATTTGAGCATATTCTCCTGCCAGAACTAATGTAACCAGATCCTGCACCATATCCATGGTGTTCATATCCACTTGAGCCCAAGTATTTTTTACAATTCGGACATACATTGGATTCAAGTTCTTCTTTAGTCCTCTTGTACATTATTTCATTTGTTCCTGCAACAAATCCAATTAAACCATGGCACTCTGGACACTCTATTTCATTTTCAATTGCTCTGTAGACAGAATACATCTGCAGGATGCCCTTTCCACATAGAGGACACCGAATTTCTCCAGGAAGATCATTAATTCTCTGTTTTGTATATGCAATTGGCATTCCAAAATCTATTATACGTGTACAGTTCTCCCCATCATCAACCACAGCATATAGATCATTGTCATAATCAGCTTCCCACTCTCTTTTTTCAGGCCTTTCTTTGACAGGAACTAACCACGTCTTTTCTTCATATAGCTTTTTGGTATATTTTACATCTTCTAAGCAGTGTTTCATAAGATCTTCAATGTTATCAGGATCATGAGGTGTTTTTGAAATACCGTAATGACTTTTCATCATTTCCTCAAGACTTGGATACTTCTTGTTAGAATCTTCTCGTAAATTCTGTATGGTATGCATTATATCAAAAGAATCACATTTAGTTGGTTTCCATCGATCAGTCCCACACTCAATAATTTTCAGCCCGTGTTTCTCAAGAACAAGAAAATCAAATCCTTCTCCATTGTAAGAAACAATTGTCTTTGCTTTTTTCAGCAGTTTCACAAGCTCTTCGGGCTTGTAAAAACGATACCATTCTCCATCATTATATACAAAAGCCACTCCACATTTGAAATTAAGCATCTTCTTCGCTTCGATAGAAAAATCATGAATATATTCTGTCTCGATATCAAATACAACAACCCCATTCCTTAATCGCCATGGATTTTTTACCTCTTCAATAATCATTTCTTTTCCCATACTTATCACATAGATATTTTGCACACAACAAATATATATTTTTACTCTAGGGGAATATCTACAAAAAAATATTGTACAAAATAATGTCTGAAGATTCCAATGAAAATAACAATCTTATTGCAATTTGAAAAAATGAAAAAAAACATACACTTAATGTCAGAAATAGCTGACATCCCCAGAGACAACATAGAGTGGAAAAACGAAAGCACAGCCGCAAACGGGAAGGGCTCTCCTACTCCTTCCCATTCCATTAACTATTTCTCCCTCTCCTTCCCCCGGACCCCCATCCTCACCCTCAGGGCATTGACAATCAACGGGATCGTGCCTCTATTATAAAGATCTACTTAACGAACAAACCGGAGTCACCAAAATGTCATCCATGTATTGCATTGCTACTATAACTCCTCTTGAAGGCGAATCAATAGAAGAAATTGAATCCAGGGTAAATAGATACCTTGAAAATAACAATTTTGCATCATCTAGCAGGTACACTTCATCTCCATATGATGGTTTTACGATAGAAACCGGTAAAACAACGATAATAACCGAAGAACTTTACGATAGTGAACTTTCAGAATATGAAGGAGAATGTGATGGCATAGAACTCATTGGATTCGTATTAAGCTGTACTGTATTTACAGATATTGATGGCGAAGAATGCACCAGAGAATTCATCGGGAACAAATATGCAGTCTTTGTTAGCTGTTCTATGTAATAGTCCAAATTCCCAAACTCAGCAACATACAAACACAATTATCAAAACATTGACATGATTCAAAATAAGCCCGGAGAGCACAAAAAGGAATGATAAATATGTCATCAAGAGAACACGATATCCGTTTTGGAACTATTACTACCTACCTCGGAAGGAATGGAACCGGAAAATGCACTGGAGTGAATATACTCCCATCCCTCGACGAAAAAAATTTTTGGATAGCACCGATCAATTCAAAAGGAAACGTTGCAAGATGCGAAATTTTGATACCAATGGATACTATTCCAGAGATGGTCAACAATCTTAATAATATGTATAAAACATATCGAGAGAAGGTTCTTCAGTGCAATGTATCCAATAAGGAAGAAGTCATAAAATCTATTATACAAGAAGATCCAGAAGGAGTATTCAGATACATGGACACTTCGACAGCTCATCTCCCAGAATCTGACAGGATCCTACTTCCAGATGATATAACAGAAAGACATTGCCCACTAACGGTGTATCCATTTGAATATGGCTGGTGGATACATGTTCCTGATAAAGAAATCTGGCCAGATAAAAAATATAGACTTAGAGAAGCCGGATTCAGTCCTGCAATAGCAAAGTTAATAGAAAAAGCTCAATCTCTTAATTGTAGATTCATATCACTGGACTGTGATGCTGAAAAATTTGATGAACTCGAAGATTTTGAACCTTGAGCTCAATCACAGAAACATGAGGAATGCATAATGGAAGATACTTTTTTGTCTGGCATATACGTGCAAAACAAATCCCAACTAATCTTGAGATCGAGATTTCATATTATGGATCTGAGATTACAACTGATGATACAACTATTGAATTTAAAACACATGATACATCTGAAAGAGAAAAACAAGGTATCATTGACACTATACACAGCTCAATGAAAGATCATGGAATAACGGATTATAGCATATACGCAACAGAATATATGCCAACAGGCGACTCATATTCATTTGATAGCAAGAAAGACCAAGATCCGACTTAAAAAACATATTTTCTGGTTAACACCATAATTATTTATATGATGAATCCCTATATGCTATAAATCATTGTGCAATAATGCCCTTGCTGGTACTCGTAATCATATCAGGCGTAATGTCAGTATCTCTTGACATACTTACATCTTTCATACTAGGAGACATCATGACAACCATAACAACTACAACAGCAGTTATTAACGCAACGAAATTCGCAAGCACTCTACTAAGGGCAAGGGATGCTGTGCTTACGTCTAACGTAAATGATATGTATGAAAATTACCAGTTCTAAGAGTGTTGGGCGGTTCAACTCCGCCACCTTGCATCTTTCTATAATACATTTAATTTGTATATCAATAAGTTCCCTTACTCGGAGCACTGATCATAGTTTTCTATATAATTTTCCTATAGACTTTTTTTCTCATGCTTTTTTATCCAAATAATAGGCATTACTTTTACAACCAACGAGGTTTTTAAAGCAAAAATACACACATTTTCTAACGAACGACAAAAATATCAAAAAAGAACAAGAGGAATAATATGTCAGAACTTAATATCGAAGATCAGTGGTTATTACTTAGTTCAAGAGAACGTAGTATCATAGATACATGGATCCGTAAGCATATACAGATAGAACATAGCAACAATACAACAAACTCAATTCAGAATCTACACTTATTCAATGCATTTCCAGATTATAAAAAAGGAAATGTTATCCGGGAAAACTCAGAAAAAGAAATATCATTTAAATGCACATGCTGTAATACGCAATTTCATCTAAATGGAGAACAAAATACACTTTCAATCGCAATATTAAACCATGTTTTTTGCAAGCATTATGACCAGATCTTTACGAATATCTGCCATATTTGTGATCATTCATTCGATAAAGATGAACTTATATTTAGCATAGATTATGGCAGAATAATAAATGGAAAGTTCGAATCCAGTTGCGAAGAACCTCAATACTTATGTGAAGGACACATTGAAGAGATTGATAAACTAATCGAAAGCCTCAGAAATCAGTATGTCAAAAACTACCCAACAGAATCTCAATGTGAAAAAACAGGACAAAAACTAGATGCATCTTCCATAGAACCATACAAAGGCATTTCCATTATGATCAATGGTAAAATATTTACTCTCGATGTAGAAAATGATCTTGGAGGAAAATGGATAGTATGGAATAATCCCATCTACATAATCCGTGCAACTCCAAACTATGAAATAGACGGAATTCCCTTTCAAATCGAGAACAATGGCCTTGTACTTCATAGTACAAATTACGTTGGAAACATAACTGATATTCCTACCTACTTAACTATGTCCCGAAAATTCATTGAAATTCTATTGAATAATATTGAAACATAATTTCAGGAAAAACGCATACATCATGATATCAAAATCAATTAATATCATCCAGGTAATAGTATGCAAACAGTACTAACAAGACTTCAGGATTTCCTCAAGGACGAGAAACATACACTAGAAGAAATATACGAAGCCCATCCAGATCTTAAGAAACACACAATTCGTGCTCGTTTGAATGAAAACGTTGGTAAATGTTTTAAAAGAATAAGTCGAGGTTTATATATTGCCGTCAACGGAGAAACGCAGGCCCTTATCATTGCAGGTGACAATCTTTCAGGGATCAAGGAAATCAATGATAATGTCATTGATTTTGTAATCATTGACAGCAATTATCCTAGTCTTGATGGACATCTTTCAGTAGGTACTACCCGAAAAAAATCAGGAAAATGGCAATTCGATACTGAAGAAATGAGTAAAGAAATGCTATCAGAAATTCACCGGGTACTGAAACCATCAGGCCATTTTTACAGCTTCCTACCAGCAGATAGCATAAGCGAATATGCCAACACATTAGATTATAACAACAGATTCATAGACATGTGCCAGGAAGTTGGTTTCACTTTCAGGAAACGGTTGATATGGAATAAAGGAAGAACAATGGGCTATCCATATGCCAGTGCATACGAGCAAATAGCTTTCTTCATCAACGGAAAGAAGTGTATCAGCTATGATAACACAGTAACCAATGTTCTATCTCATCCTAAGATACACAACCAACATCCCCTTAGAGAAGTCAACGAAACCGCAAAACCCGTTGAATTGCTCAAGGACCTCATCAAAGTATGTAGTAAAAAAGGAGACATCGGCATGGATCTCTACGGAGGCAGCCTGAGCTTCGCAGAGGCATGTTTAGAGATGAGGAGACACAGCATTACCTTTGAAAAAGATCAGGAAATGATAAAGAAAGCCATTGAATACAGAAAATTTAATGTTATCAATCTAGGAACCAACAAGAGTATAAGCACTTGTACCTAACAAAAATCCATACATATCATAAAATACATGAACAAAAAGCAAACCATCGAGGTATAAATATGAAACCACCCAACCCAATTGAACAACTGCAGGATACGGTTGATAAATGGGATAGATACTCTGTACACGAAGTCCACCTTGCTGTTATAGATGCGCTTAAGGAAATATCAGAAGAAGAATTCAGAAAAATCTATGGAAAAATGATATGTGACAATGACAAATACGGAGAAATGGTCATTGATCCCAGGATAAAAGTATGGGCAATTGATAACAATGGCTATATGCTCACGGGCCCGGGTGCAGAGTATATTCTTCACTGTACCGAAGTTCCACATGGCAACAGCGAAGAAGAAGCAAGAAAAATGGCTCAGCAAATCTACGAAAGAGCATTCAGAAAAGTCGGAGGGGATGTTGAAAAGTATATCATTAGTATCTGCAGGTCATTTGCAACTGAATTAAAAAACCCATCTGGAATGTGGTCAGATCCTGGTATTGGAGAATTCGTGTCCTTGTACGGTAACAATATAATCAAATCAGGATCGATAACATGGTTCAGAAAAGATAGTGCTTCTTCCTCTCTAAACTCCGGAGTTATAATTTTAGGTTCAACTCTTATCGGTTCAGTTCCAACAAAGGTATTTCTTCAAGGACTATCAGGCGACTTGAACACCATGATACAGGCTTTTCTGAATTCCTTTAATGAAATCCATCCACATAATCAACACCAGGAAAGCCTTCTTGTTTTTGCATAAACTTAGAATAAACAGAAAATACCATCAGGTGATCCTAAATGTATATGTTCCCATCTGTCAGGAATATGATTGTAACAATGATGAACATTATGAAACTGGAAGGTTACTGGATCCAATCTTCCTGGGAGCATATACCATTCGCTATTGTTCTAAATGAACAAAAGATCCTTGAAGCAGCTAAACGAAGATTTCCCGGAAACAGATTTAATTCTCTTGATATTCTTTTTGATACGATTGAGATATACAATTGGGGATATGCAGAAGATTTCTGTCAGTGCTCTTCCTGTAAAAGAGTAATATCACTAAATCCTGAGGATAATGATTTTGTTATTGATCCCGAATCCAATCAAAAACAGTGCATGAATTGCTGGAATCAAAAAAAAGCATAGAAAAAATCGAACCAATAATCCAGAGATGTATAACATGAATAACATTGAAGTAGATCCCAAAGAAACATTTTTCAGAGAACTGGCTATATCTATGATCGAGCCAGTAGAAGACACATTATCTAATTTCAATATAAAAGTACCTGATTCTGATAGAACAGGAGATGATTCAGAAGCTGCTCTGTATGGTGCAGCATACTACGGGATCGAAGATGAAATGGTAGATTATCTGAAAACCCGCTTTGGAACACCTGAAGAACAAATAGGATTTATCAAACTTAGAAAACCTGAAAATGGTATATATGATGAAAGGGATGAATTATTCAACAAATCTGAAATAACTCTAGGGACAATACCTTTTGTTCCGCCACTCACAAATATGGATATACAATTCATGTCCCAAGAGCAGATACAACAAGAACTCAAGAATACTCTTGCATGTATCAATCAGTTGACACTTAGATACCGTATCATCAAGTATCTGTCTGAAGACAATATAACTTATCTGAAAGCAGTTTTGAATGGAAGGTTTGGTATAACCATTGATTGTAATCTTCTTGAAAATCAAATTATCGCTCTTTTGGAATCTGACATCCCTGAAGATTCGAAAACAGGATTACATCATCTTTTAGGAACGATATGCGATCATCTGAGGTCAAATGATATATGCCATATATCAGATTATTGCTGATTATCTGGAATGTTATGTATAAACTAAAACCAAATCAGAAGACGTAACCTCTATCTTCTTAAGACCTAGTTTTCAACTAATATAGCCTAGCCTATATATAGGCTAAACTATACTTAAAAAAAAGCATACATATAAATGTAATTCTAGTACAGAAAAGAAACTCGAATTACAATTGCACAAACAGGAGCAGATCATTTTGAGCATCAAGAGAGGTGAGTCTGATGCAGAAGAAAAGAAAGAGGTAAAAAAAAATAAATGACATATCTCGGATAAACTCGCAGGTATAGGTGGGAATGACTTCCCACCATCTAACAGTACAGGAGAAAAAAATGCCACTGAAAAATATAATTGATAATGATTCTACTGAACATGAAATAATAATCAAATTCGTACAGCAATGGAACTATGCACAAACCGGATTATCCCTTAAAGATGCCATAGCTGATGCTTTAAATGATTTTAGTGATGATATTATCGATCCGGAAGCTCTTTCACAGAAAAACATAATTCAGATAATCATTAATGACATTCCATTGCCATTAGAAGAAGTTCATCAATTTTTGTCAGAAGAACAAAACGATATGCTTATATCTTCAGCAAGAATGCTATTTTGAAAAAAATAGCAAACTCATGGGCAACAACAAAAGGGGGGATTTTAGTGGATTTCTTAAAATGGAAAGAAACAATCTGGTTACATTGTCCTCAACGCCAGTATGGTTTATCACAGGATGCTTGCAACCATCCAAATAAGATAAGTTATTGTTGTATGGGAAATTGTCCAAAGATTTCAACTCAAGAGACTTAAAAACACCTCTTAAAATTGCTTCCGTTTCTAAATACGAAGGTGATACCATAGGCTATTATCCATTTTACTTGATATTTTCGTCAGAAAAAGCAACAACACCACAAGAAGCTAAAGCATTTGCAGAAGCATATCTCACGCAAGAAGGATTTTGTGGTTCAGGTAGATTCATCGATGGGCCTGGAGATTATTTTGATGTCTACCAAAAACCATGGGGATCATGCTGGCCAGAGAATACTCCATGTCCAGTAATTGTTAATGAAGCTATATATGATTCAATCTTAAAGCACCTGGAAAATACATTTGAAGAAGAAGGTTTTTTTGCTGATGTAGAGAATCAACCAGTATCAAAACAATTCATTGGAACAAAATGGATCGTTTTTGTATCGTACCACAGCTGAAATTGAATAATTCTATTGCAATTCATATACATCAACTATCTTACTCCATCTACCTCTGGCATTCGAAGAAGGCAACTCCGGATTCTTAAGTTGAATTCCCTATAGACTTTTTTTTATTTTCAGAATATCATTCTGTCTCTTCTTTTTGTTTTGATTTTCGTATAGTTTCGATCGTTTCATGGAACTAATATGTTTTTTAAAGGGAATGTAAGACGGGTGCAGATAGAGACATTTTCGATGGTTTTATATTTTAGTATGTACCAATAAAATATCATGGGGAGTAATATGAACTTCACGGCACGGCTAAAAATTGAAATAATGTATTTCCTATTGATATCGATCTTGACATCTTTACTCGACTCTTCCTCTGGTCTTAACTATTTGGTGAATGATCTTCTGCTTTTTGTTATCTTTGTGGTGGCAGCAATCCTGTTGGCTAAGATTTTTTTAAATCATCATTTTTTTGACATAAAGGAAAAAATTACATTTAATCGTTTATGGCGAGAAACAAACTTCCAGACGAAACTTGCTCTTCTGGGATTATGTATGGTCCAAAATAGACAATCAATATGCTATGGATAGTACCATTCCAAATAAAAAAGCAGTAAACTAGAGAAGGAATACAATTGTATTCCTAAAAATGGCGGAGAGAGCCAATAACACAACGATCTCCGCCTTAACTGTTTACTTTCTTATTTTATTCATTTAATATTTTCATATTAAAAAAATACCAGAGCAATATTGATCCATATGCAATCTCTTAAAGTAGCATCTTTATTTTCTGGAATAGGAGGCTTTGAAAAAGGAATATTTGATGCAGCCAACGAGTTTGATATTTCAATTGAACTTATTTTTGCATCTGAGATTGAAAAAAATGCATGTAAAATATACAAGAACCATTTCGGGAGTGCGCATTTACATGGTGACATTACAACTATCTCTTCTTCAAGAATACCCGACCACAACATCCTCTGTGCAGGATTCCCCTGTCCCTCTTTCTCTCAGGCAGGAAATAGAAAAGGTTTTGATGACTGCAGAGGGCAATTATTCTTTGAGGTTTGCAGAATCTTACGGGATAAAAAACCTGAATATTACCTGCTTGAAAATGTCAAGAACCTGGTCAATCACAACGAAGGGCGAACCATTGAAAGAATTGCTCAGATCATCGGGGAACTGGGGTACAGTTTTGAGTTCCAGGTACTTAATACGAGGGACTTTGGAATCCCCCAAAATAGAGAAAGAACTATCATTACAGGATATCTTAGAGGAAGCTCCGGATCAGAAATACTTCCTATCCTATCAAGCGAAAGAGTATATTCTAAACCGGATTGGGGCGGCTCAGAAAAAGGGGAATGGTTTTGGGGTGAAGATTATTGCTCTACCCTCACCAAGAACTATTCCAAAGGCGTCCATTGCGGAGGCGAAACTTATGTACTCCATGGAAATGTAGTTTTGCCGGAAGATTACATTCTTTTTTACATCGATTCGAATACTGGCGAAGCCTATAATGGAACAAATACAGATCCCAGGAACAAAGATGATGAAAGGATAGTAATCTGTCCTTACTGTGGTGTAGAGTTTGGTTCAGATGCCTGTAAATGCCTTGGTATATCCTCTATATTCGACACTGGAGACCATGAACATATATTCTTAAGGCGATTGACACCACTCGAGTGCGAACGCCTTCAGGGATTTCCTGATAATTGGACAAAAGGAATTTCTGATACAGCACGATACCAATGTCTTGGTAATGCTGTGCCTCCTGTTCTGATAAGAGACGTTATGAAAAAGATAATCAGTAGAACAAAAATAAATTAACCAACCCTATAAAAAAATTTATATATTAGGTTTGTTGTGGCAATTTATATAGTAGACAGGGGTGATAACTATTATCAGTATCATGATCTGTCTACATATAGATATAGAAATCCAACTCCTGTTTGGATTTTTTATATATCTATATATGATAAAAAGAAAGAACAAATAGTAAATGCGATATAGAGTCATGTTATAAGCTAGATAGAGCATCAAATCTCTGCACTAGCTCATAGCATACGTAAACAAGAACAAAAGATTCAATTCTATAAATAGCGGAGATATTCGATATGAAATATACAAAAACCACAACTATAGCAATTGCTCTAATCACATTGGTTATCAGTTCTGCATCTGCAATACTTCTTTCAAACTCAGAAGGTGGCCATACTGAAGATATGTTCAACAAAACCATTCTCGGTGAATGGTGGTATCTTAACGGAAACGTAAAAATGGTTTCCGAAAATGGTACTGAAGAGGATCTTGCTTTTTATACGACTTTAGCTCACCAGGAAGATAATCGAAGTTTCTATCAGGATGGAATAAAAATTTCTGCAACTATGGCTTTTGATGGATTCTACTACGAAAATGGTTCTATATCACATCATTACGATGAAGCGTTCATACCACGTTCTATGCTTGAAGATTTTATAGCTATCGATACATCTTACGTAGACTATGAATTCCCAACAGAATACAGCTCAGGAGACATACAAGCAACTTATTCTGGATCCGCAGAAAATGGATATAAGCTAATCTATGACAATGGTGAAATTAAGATGAATCTTACTTTTATACCCAAAGTACCAGTAACAATTGACGATGCACAAACTCCCCTTAGATTCATCTCACTTGAGCAGGCGTATGGTAAGCTAACTGGAACAATTACCATTAATAGCACTACATACACAATCATCTGTAGTGATGCTTATATTGACCATATGATGCCCATGACCGATGGATATGGTTGGTCAATGGATTCCCACGGATGGGAATGGATCGAAGTCACAACAAAAAATTATCAGGGAATATTCTATGGTGTTCGAAGTCTTGAGGATGGCTATGATAGCTACTATTATAAGCACATAATCCTTCTCGATAAGCGTACAGGTAGAATTCTTGCAGACTATGCAGGTGATAATGTCACTGTTACAGAACGTAATTGGATATCAGAAGATGATCTAGGTCTTATAAGACCGGAGAAAGTAATAATCACAGCACCTGGACTTAAATGAAGGTCAATGCTAATCAGGTTGTTCAATTTGATTTTTCACAGCCATCAAACTCTGGGTTTATATATATTATGTCATTTGACGGTAATAATGATGCATCTATAAAATTCATGAATAAAACACAATGTGGTGATGGGTTCTTCGAGTATATGGTCAGTAACCTCGGTGCCTCAATGGCATCGACTACCACTCATACAAAGAATAATAAGAAATAAATTCTGAGATTATATAATTCTTCCTTCTTTTTTACCACTTATTCTCTCAAGTACAACTAAACATAAAACTCCATAAGTTTGTAAACTTACAAATTTTTAAATTTAGCATAGATCCATTACAATTTCTTGATATTGCACAACGTGTTCGATAATCACATCACATTAATAAACTTACGAATTTACGGCTTTGTAGAAATGCTCATTTGAACAATATATGTAACCTTGACATACCTGTCAAGGTTATGCACTAATAGTTTCAATTTAACTTCTTTTGCTTGATTCCAATACTTCTTTGCCTTTACTTCTTCCCCATATTTCCTTTTCAGAACAGAGAACATCGTTTCTACAAGGTTTCTGCAATGGTACAATAATTTCTCAAACTCATCGATCATTTTTCTACGATACTTACCCTTGATCTTCTTCCGTTTCCTCTGTCTTAGAGGAATCATGGCTATTGAATCTAGTTCTTCTCTTACTAGAGAATGTATTTCCTCAGAATCATAGCCTTTATCCATTACGTAGTAAATTGACTTACGATTTTTGTCACATTGCTTCAGCAATGTAATCGCATGCTTTGCATCATGCACAGGTTTGCCTGATATCTTAAAACCAGTGATAATGAACTTATCAGTATCAACAGAAATACTAACTTTCAGGAAAGAACTCCGTTTCTTTCCTGTTCTAAATGAGTAATAGTAACTACAATGGCCACTGGTAAATCCACTTGAATCAATAGCAGTAATTTCTATCTTTTCACCATGAGAATAGAAAAGTTTCAGTGTTTGTTGTAACAATGATTTGAAGTAAACTGATTTGAGTCTTGTAGTGAACTTGTGAAGTGTCGTAAAATGTGGAACTTGTTTTAGTCCTATTCTCAACTTCAATTTGTCCATTAATTCAACAAGTTCAACAATATCTCTGTAATCCTCATTTAGATATTCTTTCAACAAAACCAATGTCAATAGCTGGTGTTGTGTGTACTTTCTTTTGGAATACTTGCAACTATAGATCTTAAGGTGAGATTTACCCGATACAGCTAGAGCTGTATCAACAAACTTTAAGTACTTATTAGACAAAACACAATCATCCCCTTTGTGTTTTCTGTAGGAAGTAATACTCAGGGGACTTATCCTTTTTAAATTATTAGGTGAAAATAAAATCTAAAGTAGGTTTTCTACAGAGCCCGAATTTTGTTGCTTAAATAAACAGGATTTCGATAAACCTCCATTTTTAACCGATCGTTTATAAATGGTATATACGATATTTTTCAAATACCGGGGTTTTCCGAAATCCTCAATGATAAATTCAATTGGTATTGGAGCTGCAGTTTTTGGTGTAATTATTGTACTTCCTCCAAATTATCCGGTTGCTGCAATTATATTCAGGTTGCTAGTTACTTTCTTCTCTTCTACTTGCTTTCATAAGCACAAACAAAATGTAAAAATCTCTAAGTTTATACATTTCTAAACGTATAAATTCATAAATTCAGAAAAAGAAGGATCATATTTCAGATCCTTTAAAGTTTACCTGACAAAAGTGCCTGTTTCTGTTTTATTTCTTTTGTTTTCTCACTGAGAACAGATCCATAATCAGCAATAAAAACATTCATTATCCATCTATAGGCTACTGGTTGTTGTTTTGTCTGCAAAGCTATCATCAGAAGCTTAAGCATTTCTGCATATTCTGGACCTAATGTACAACCCGCGAATTTCCCAACATTTAGTCCTCTTGTTATTGCTGGAGCAATGAAAAATCCCATTCTGGCCAATCTTTGATTGCGTACTTCTTTATTTTCGTAATTAATTAATTTGTTTATCTCATCAACATCAAGAGCAAGTATCTTTTGTCTCCACTCAGCTTCTTCTCTAATAAGATTACCATAATCTTCGAATACTCTGATTATAATGTATTTTAAAGCAACAGCAGTTACTTGTGTTTCCAAGAGCATCATTAAATTCTCAACTGGCTCAATTTCATGCTCTTTTAGTTTGTAGCTAATTGTTATTCCTTTTTCACTACGTCTGGGGATATCAGATATAGAAAAAGATATGTTTTTCTTTGGATTATGAATTTGAGAAGCTGGTGTGGTTGATGATGATGTATCAATTTTATTGGATGGTATAGGCTCAGCTGTTGTTTCTTCCTTTACAGAGATTTCGTTTTCGGGCATAAGCTCATCAGTATGAGACCCAATGTCATCTTCTTCGATTGCTGTGTATTCTTGCTCTTCAACAATTGAAGATTCTGTTTCTTCACATTGTTTTTGTTGTCTTTTTTCAATAGCTTCACGCGAGAGTCCAAGTAAGTCGTCCAACTCATCACCAGTGCGATTAAATCCATTTTTAAAAGATGATGATTGTTTTTTCTTATTATCAGTCATTGCTTCCCTCCCACTTTTTGATTAGTTCTTCAGTGACTTTCATATATGCTTCGGCACCAGAGCTATGAGGATTATGTGAGAAAATTGATTTATTGGCAGGCATGCATTCTTTAAATGTTATATTTTTTGGAATTACTGTATCAAGAACCATTCCTTTTATTGCTTCGTGTTCTTTGATTGTTTCAAGTTCCTTAAAGAAATTGGTTTGAGGTTCTGCAACGGTTATTAGAATATGCCCAAAATGAAGTTTTGGATTGACTGTCTCTTTGATTCTTTTAAACTCTTTGAACATCGTAGCTATCTTCTTGTAACTTGCATACGATTCAATAGGCATAATGAGTGTATCAGACAATACAAGAGCACCTGAAGATAATCGGGTTCTTTCCGGAGCAGAATCCAAAATCACATAATCATATTTACTTGAGTCTAACTTCCCGAAAAGATCAGATAATTGTAGAATTCCAAGTTCATCTTGACGCAGCTGGTTATCAATTCGATCCAATTTCTCATCAGCAGGGATCACATCAACATTTTCTGCAGTAGACGGATATGTACATATAGACAAATCCTGCTTGTCAAATCCATCTGTAAGTGTTTTGAATTCAGACAGTTCATTCGGGAGCAAATATGCAGTAAGATCAGCTTGTGGATCAAGATCAATTGCTAATACCTTATATCCTTTTAATCCTAGAGCAGCTGCTATATTTACTGCAGTTGTTGTCTTACATGCTCCTCCTTTTCGATTAATTACCGTCACTTTTTTTGTCATCAGTTCACCCTGGATATTTTGTAATGGGTTATTATGAGAGTTTAGTATATATTTCTACTGCCTAATTAGAGTAATTTTCCAATCACTAAATTTACAAACTTACAAACATTCAAGTTTTATGTTCTGGTAATTCTACTATTTTCTTGTTTTACTATCTTCCAATATTACTTATTTTTTTTTAAGTTTGTATATTTAAAAATTTATATGTTTTTAAATTTAAAAGTATCTTCATTTTTAAATACATAAACGTGTTTACTTAAATTGAATTTCAATTATCGTCCGATTGTTCTTGTTTTTGTAGGTGATGCTTTTTGTTTGCGTATTTATAAGTTTAAACGTTTATTTGTTTGTGTATTTTAAAACTTAATCATTTACATGTTTCTATATTTTATGTTACTCAAGTACTTGCGTTTGTTTTTTCATCCTCTGTTCTCTATACATGACAATCTTAACGTTTGCAAATTTAAAAATTTAACAATATTTATACTATTAAATCCCTTGATATGTAAACATATAATTTGAATACTAAATTAAAGCAATTCATTAATTATTCTCATGTCTTCGCTAGTGCTTTCAAATAGCTTCATTTTGGATAAAATCCTTCAAAAACAGCACGTAACTTTATACACTACCAGTCCACACCCAACATGATTATTTAGCAAGTTGTTAGTTATGCAAACGATTGTAATAATTTCTAGTATAACCAAACTGTTTATGTATCATGTTAAATATATTGTAGATAAGTGGGATTGGTTAGTTGATACAAGGGTTTAGCATTGGGCAATAGTAACTCCTTGAAATAGTATTAACTGTATCAATTTAGGCTTTGTCGAGATCCTATTGAGATCAATATTATTCCCCTCAAAAGATTGTTTTTATCGAAAATAATCAATCGAAGTCGTCGTAGTATGGAATTAACCAGTAGTCAAATAATTGAATTAATCAATAGCAATGTCCTTCCTAATGATATAAAGCATTCCTTCATCTACTGGTATAAGAAGATAATTAGGCAGGGTGAAGACATCAGAATAGGGCCGCAAATCATTACGATGCCATTTGAAGGGATGATTGTTTTCGTTGATCTTGCCCCTCATGCGAATTGGGCGCATCCATGCTTATACCTACTCATCAATATCAGATCTCTTGATGTAAAAATCATTGAAGCATCTTTTCCACTCAGTATCGAACAATCTGATGATAACTATACTATAATTCTTCGCTTCGGGCAGATACTATCGAATTAACGCTATTTCAACATATTTGATAAGTAAACCATATACGAGAGGAGATTAACATGAAATTGGATGAAAATGTCAAATCGCAAATTGAAAAAGATGCTATAAAAGCCATTAAAAAACTGAAAATTGACAAAACAACTAATCTTCATATACACGATGAGATATTAGCAGCCGGAGAGAAACTCAAAGCAGCCTCTTTAGAGGTGTCTATCGAGCGTAAGACTGCTTTTGTCTTCGTTGACCTTGCTCCCACATGCAACTGGGCACACCCCTGTGAGTATCATCTATACGACGCTACGAATGGAACGTTGTATAAGAAGGTCCATGCATCCCTACCACCTTCTAATCTTCTCCATGATAAGAAGATAATGACTTCATTCCATATGCCAGTGAAGATGATCGCAACTCAGAAAAGACATATTTCTTGGAAGTGTATTTCGCCAATTACAAATGCCATGAGTACAGCTCCCGGTGAACGCTATGCAATACTGTTCGCTGGTCTCGCCCAGAACCGTCACACGAATGATTTAGAGTTCCTTTACCGGACACTCATCGATGATTACGGATATAATCCAGCTAATATCCATGTATGTAACCATGATGGTACCTTGAATTACTTCCTGAATAATGCCACCACCGGCCAAATCACGACGACACCAATAGGTACTAATCTGGGAAATTGGCCAGATAATAATGAACCGTATAATACACCATACAGGATGGTTGTTAACCATCCAGGAACGAGGGCCGGATTCCAAGCTGCCTTAAATGCCATCAGCAACCAGATCCAACCGGAAGACTTTCTTTTCATTCATACAAATAATCATGGTGGGGGACCCTGTGATGGTGTAAATGACTACTGTATGTTTGAGTATGATGCAAATGTTAGTTGGAATCCCTATTATGTAAATGATTTCATCACTGATCTGGGAACTTTGCCTCAGTTCGAGGTATTGCTAGTGATGATGGAACAATGCAGATCTGGTGGTTTCATCAATACTGTTATCAACAACAGTCCTGCAAAATGGACCCATATCACAACCGCTGTCACAGAAAACGATTATTCATTAGGAGGCGATCTTTTTGATCCATTCGCTGAGGACTGGATCGCTGGAATCCATGGGCAGTATCCAAATGGCAATGGACTCAATCAAACCGTTGACACAAACAGCGATGGGCGTATCTCAGCAACCGAAGCCTTTCATTATGCGGATGCTGTTCATACTTATAATGGCTTCGTAGAAAGATTTTGTCCCCCACCCAATGGAACTCCATTAAGGGATGGTGACACCCCGACATCATCCGATTCTCCTAGCGGCTACGGAGCATACATTTTTCTTGGATTCCCCGCTCACGATCTATTCCTGCGCGACAATCTGGAGGATCATGGACGTGAGCCTCTTATAAGTGGATCAATTTCATGTAGTCCAGACATAATTATCTTCCAGAATGAACTTCTCGATCCAGAGGCAGAACTATGTAATCCAGCAGCACAGCAGAGCGATACTCTTGGAGAACCAGTAGAATCTGGACAGGACAATTTCATCTACCTGAGAGTTCAAAATCGCGGTACTCAACCCACAGGTGGGACAGCAAGGGTGTTCTGGACAGATTCATCATCGTTCCCAACACCCTTACTCTGGAAAGAAATCACCGATCCTGTAAATCCAATTACTATCCCGGATATTAATCCGCAGGAGATGAAAGTTGTTGGTCCAGTAGTATGGAAGAATCAAGATATTCCTCATGTTGCTCCAGGTCAAATAGCACATTATTGTTTTATTGGCCTAATCAATAGCGGTAATGATCCTGCTCCTGACCCGAAAACAACAATCCATACCTATGATGAATACTACAACTTCATTTGCCTATGCAATAATGCTACATGGAAAAACTTCGATGTAACTAATATATTCAAGGATTCGATAACAAATATGAGTTTTGCAATCCAAGGATGGCCCAAAACCACGCTTTCTGCAGATCTGATGATTGATCTTTCCCAACTACCACATGATATACAGGTAACACTTCGAATCCTAAAACGTCTGAGTTCCTCTGCTTCGCTTGAAAATGCACAACTGATACAAGAATCTGCAACACATCAAAAATACCAGTTAGTTGCAGGCAAGCAGGCTTTCCTTCGCAAGATGAATCTGAAGGCATCCGACAAGTGCCAAGCCACACTTGAGATTATCGCTCCGCAGCAGATTGCTGATGGTAACTATCGTTTGTCAATTGCAGAGCTAATTGATGGAAAAGAAATGGGACGGGTTACACGAATGCTGGCTGTTGGACAATATCCTTATATGGGTAACCAACGGACACATGAAGTTCACGTAGCGAACTGTGATTGGGCAGCCAAGATCAGCAAGCGTAATAAGAGAGCATATCAAGAACTTGAGCAAGCATTGAAACATGGATATAATGGTTGTCTTTTCTGTTTGCCTGAATATAACAAAGAAAAAATTTAACATTTTAAGCAGAAGTCCCCTTTCTCGAAGCGTAGCGATTTCGAGATGAGACAAGCACTCTTAGGAAGCTCCTTCCTCAAATCACCTTCGGTGATTAGGGAGGAGTATTTCACCCAACTTTGGTATTATTGTCACTCTTTTGTTGAATGGCACTATTGTTCTCATTTAAATATATAATAGTATAAGTTTATAAAATCATAAATTTACAAATCTATAAACTTCTAGATTTATCTACCTATTATATTTTTAAATGTGTACGTTTATAAATCTAAATGTTTAAAGATATAGATGTTTTTAAAATGAATGCTTTTAGACTCCAATAATCTATCATTTTCTTATAGCAGTAAAATCATAGCCTAATCTGCCAATACTTCACCTAAATATCCTGCTAGATCTATCAAATATCATCAGTCTATCACTCGCAGTATCATTACAAACCCATAATTTTAAAAATTCACAAATTTATAAATTTAAAGTTTCAACATAATTTCTGCTATATTTTCTAGTAAGTATCTCCTCAACTGACAAATTAATATAATATAACCAACAAAATTGTAAGTATCTTCTATGGTTGTGGGGTGTATTTTACGATGGAAGAAAGTGAAACTTTTAATGATTTGAAAAAATAATGTCACGCATGGAAAATTGAAGGTTCTTTACTGAGGACAATTCATGCCCTACTTGGAATTGCGGCAATTGTTTCTTCATTACTTGTGGCAGCTAAAATTAATTCTTTTGAATCTGAACAAATTGAATGGCTGGCATTTCTAGCAGCTGTTTCAGTCGGTGTATTGAATGGTTTTGATATTGGGTCGAAAGCAAATAGAATGAGAAGAGCATGGCGTAAACTAAATGCTGCTGTGCTTCGATATGAAGGAATTCCAGGTCAAGGGATAGAAAATGTTATAAAGGCCTATGAAGAAGGTGAAATGATAATCGGTGATGTAAAAGAAGAACCAAAGTGAGAATAAAACTGAGGAGAATGTGGTGGTATCAGCACTTCCATTGCAGAACTCTTAAAATCTACGATGACTCGAGTTTAGAAACCTACAAATTTACAAATCTATCAACTTTAACATCTTTTGTCCTATTAGTTTTAGAATTGTACTTTCATTTTTACACGAATTGAGTTATAGACAATTTTATATAAAATAATAAATAATTATATCGTATGACAAAGTCTAAAGGAAATGTAGTTTTTGGTTTTCTTCTTGGTAGTGTCACAGGATTTTTGTTAAGACCAAGTGTTCCAGTAGTAGGACAACTGCCACTTGAAACAGTACTCACAAGAGGGTCTGAACTAAGAGGATTTGAGACTATGCTAATACCATATGCTGAGACATCTTTTAATTATGTTTTAGCCGGAGCTATAGTGGGAGCCTGTTTGTTTTGGTTTGTCAGTAAAAAATAAATAATTACATAGCCTTGGATAAATAAGAACTACTAAATCCAGATGCTTATGGATTTTCTAAACCATCTTCATGGTACATTGGATTCATATCGATGATATGAACAAATATAAACAACTCCTATTTACATTATCTACTAAATGATATATTGAAGAAATCAACAATTGGCAATATATCACTACAACATGTTTTTTGAATCAAAAAAAAAGAAGATCTAGTCCTCAATATCCCATTTTTCAATATTCCATTTTGATCTGATTTCCTTTATTGCTTTCCTTGCACAATCCTGCATGTCTTGATCAGGACAATCAAGATACGTTTCTAAATGGTTTAATGATTGCACATAACCAATATGTGCAAGAGCATCCATTACACGCATGATAACCCAATTTTCAGGATCATCAAGAGATTTTACCAAAGCATGTATTCCTTTGATGCTACCAATTTGATCAAGTGCTATAACTGCAGCATAACGCACATCACCATGTAAATCCTTTAGAGCAGGTACTATAGAATCAATTACTTCTGGATTTCCCATAAGACCCAATCCTTGGATTGCAGCCATCCTAACTCCTTCATAAGGATGTTTAGTATAACCTATCAGAGTATCAATTGAACTAAAATCTTTAAAATGACCAAGGGATATACAAGCAGCTTCTTTATTAACTAAACTGTTTCGACTCAGCTCTTGTTGGATGATCTTTAAAGTGGTTGGATCTCTTATCTTACCCAAAGATATCAAAGCTTCTTCCTTTACCCTTTCATCTTTATCCCTTTTTAAAACAGAAATTAACGGATTTACAGCATCGTAACAACGCAGTTCACCCAAAACATATACAGCATCTTTTCTAATTTGATCATCTCTATTTTCAAGACAAAAAAGCAAGGCACGTAATGCAGCTGGTGTACCAAGTTCCGCAAGAGCCATTATAACATGACAGCGAACTATTGCTGATGGATCTTTAATCTTTTTGTATATAGGCTCGAATAGATCCGGATCCTTGAATTCACCAAGACATTTAATAGCAGTAGCTCTAACATTTCCATTGTTATCTTCAAGCATATCTATTAACAAAGGAACAGCATTTTCATCTCCAAGTAATGCAATCTCTTCTATAGCTTTTCTTCGATCTGTAGCAGAAGAAGATATGAGTTTTCCTAATAGACTGTCAAGGGAAGGAATAAAATCAAAGGTTTCGACAAGCTCTTCGTCCTGGTAGTGTGCACATATCTGAGTATCTCCGAATTCTTCATATTCTCCAAGAGTTCTTTTTCCTTTTTCTGTGATTCTCACAGTAGGATGAAAGCCACCACTATTTACCAAATATCCTTCTTGCATCATCTCATCAATAGTCCCCATTATCATCTCATCAGATACTCCCTTTAAGGAACCGTAAACAAACAGTTTTTGATGTCCATATTGCTCAATCTTTTTCATTTTACGGCCTTGTAGAATATTCTTGATCTGCTGTCTTCCAAATGGAGGATTTTGAAGAAGATTAACACATCTAAATAAGTTTATTCTGATAATATCCTTTTCTATCATCGAATCTGCATTCTCTGAAGGAACTGAATAGTTGCCTTCGACGGGACGAACTTTAGAATTATTGAACTCATTGTCTTTTCTATCTCTATAACTATACTGTTCAGTCCTGGACATGGATTTAGTTGAATAATCAGGCTCAAATTTAGACCTAAACTCTTTCCATCTATTTTTCCTTCCCCCACAGGATTCATGGTGACATGCTGCAATAACCTTACCGTTAGTAAATTGTATTGCATAAGCTCCATCTACATGGGCATCTGAAAATGGACATTTTCGAAGTACATATATGTCAGAATTTTCAACCCATTTCTGATGCCTAGCCTCAATATTATGTTCTTCTAACCATTTCCCGAGCACAAACGTAGGATAATTTTGATTATACCTATTTCCATAATTAACATACTTGGAACCATCATCAACTGATTCTTCTTCAGTTGACACGATATTCGCAAGTTTTTCAAGTAAAGAAATGTCTATGATTTTAATCTCTGCTGGTTTAGAGATTATTTTTGATCTTCGATGAGGTCTTGCTGGAATACTATCTCCTTTACGGGATACAGTTCCGTATAGTTTCCAGATCCTTGAAGCATTATAAACAGTAGTATCAACTTTAGATTCTTCATTCGTATGGAACAAAGCAATTGCTGCAATGCACTTCTTTAAAAGATATGTATTTTCAGCAGTGTTATCCAGATCAATTCTATAGAGAAGATGAGCCCCATTGCCACTATCAGCCTTTATTGGTTCGGGGAATCCCATTTCTGCCAACCAATCTGCAATTCTACTAGCTTTTTTAAGGGCCAATTCATGCTCTTCATTTGAAGATGAAATCTCAGATGGTCGTTCTGGATCTATATCAATTGGTAGCCAGCGTCTTTTGATAACGTTCTGATCCCCTGTACCCGCACCACTCTTTGCACAATCTATACGATTAGCTTTTCTTGCAAACAAAGCAGGATCGATCCGATTCAATACTACATATATCCCTTTCACATCAGGATCAGTATCCATTGCATCAGCAACTTTTATCAGAGCATCAAAATCTTTATAGAAACCGTTTTTTGTAGGACACCGATTATTATTATACAGGCCCCTGATCTCTACAACCTGGTCTTTTTCGAAAAGTGTCTCGATTGCTTCTTTTATGTAAATTCCTCTTTTTCTGGTACCGTTTTCTGTCTGAGACATGGTAATCATCCTCTTATATTTTTTATGTTATAACTAACCCGGTCGCAATATAAATATTTCGAATAAAATATAATGAAAGAGGTTTTCACGTCTCTCTGTTCTCGGTCATATTTTTTTCTAATTTTTGGCACAAATTTTCCCATCTCCTTCCCCACAAAAAAACATACTTCCTTTCGATATGTATATAAGTAACTTTGTAACATATAGTAAATTAGACTACCCCTAACGGGAAGTGCAGTTCAGCGATGAATCACTTCCCTTTGGGTAAGTGGTTTGTCGCTTCTAAGGAGAAATCTATATGAGCGACATTTTTGCAAAATTTGTAAGTGGAAACGTAGTTGAACAACTTCTTGCATCCGGCAAGCTGAATGATTTCGAGAGAGCATTTGTTCTGCAGGGCGGATGCCCAATGTCAAAGCTTTCCTCGACAGATAGACTTCAGGCAGATCCAATGTTTAATCTTGTTCCACAAACCCATTGTGACAAGATTGCAGGGACGGAAGAATCTATTCCCCGTGGATTAGGTTCATTCAAGCTATCTGGAACAGATTCATTCTTCGATGATGAGTCAAATCGAGAAGATGATACATCTGCAATAAGTGCTGATTGGGAACGAGAGAACGTATCTTTTTCTTCATTCGAGGAAATGGGTGCTTTCTTTGAGGCTCAAAAAAGATCTACTGATCTTGAGCACATGTCCTTGTACGAACTAAAATATCGTACAGGTTCATCTGTTCCAACAGACCAAAGAATAATAGCTCCCTCAGAGATAATTCTCAAGAAGCTTGAACAGGCCCAATCTAATGCAAAGGAATCTGTTAAATTTCATGTATGTTCCGAATACATGAAGAGAAAATTCCCAGAGCTAAAAGACAAACTTGAAAGATGTCACCTTTGTCAAAAGGTAGCAGCTTTAGGAATGCAGATGTTTCAGGCCACTGGTTCCCGAGAAAACAAGCAAGTGATTAACGCAAGCATTATGCATGTTGATCCCGATAAAGAACTTGCAGTTCTAGGAAACGTTGTTTCTTCCTGTAAGTTCATTCAGCGATCTGCAATTCTTGAAGAAATTGCTACTATCTTTGAACGAGAGTTCAAAGTTGGTAGAATTCTGAATGAAATTCCGTTCAAAATAGAATGGGAATCGATTCAGAAAAGGATTTCATCACTTCAGGAAGATGTCAATACTATCGGAAGTATTGATATGTCCAAAAATGCTTCCGGACAGTCCGAGTTTAGCAGATTCCAGGAGCATTTACTTCACAGGGCTATGAATATCCCAACCACCAAAGTATTGGTTGAGAAGTGCATAGCTTCTGCAAAGAGGATTTACGCAAAAGCTGGTAAGGAGTTGTCTAGCAAGCAACTACAATATATCGAACGCCACATCCAAGTAGTAGCAAAATTCTACTTGAAGAGATACTACTTGATGACAAACGTTCGTTGGAGAGCACCTGCAGGAAAGAATCTGTACGGTAATATACATGTACACGATACGCCTGTTGTTTGTACCAAGTGCCACCACCAATGGCAATGTCAAGGTGCAATAATCTCTCCATATGTTCATCTTGACTATCCTCTTAATCAAAGGAAAGTCAAAGCTACTGCATAGTTAGAGGTTCCGACCTCTTACCCTTTTTTTCTAAATAGATACAACAAAAAAAACAAACATTCTATACTAAAAATAAAAGTGATAACTATGATAACAGCAACAGCCATGGATATTCAGAAAATTTTTACCGAAAAGGGTATTGAAACTGATATCAATCAAATTGAAACAAACTTGAATAAATTGATCAATCTTGGTGTACCAGTAGAAGATGCAAAAAAATCAGTAATAAAAAAGATAGCTTCAGAAAAAAATGTAGAACTATCTGCACCCAGCTCCAACAATGTCAGTATTGGTGAAATATATTCAATTCCACCCAAAAAATGGGTAAATGTAAGAATAGCAGTAACAAACCTTGGTGCTGATGGTGAAAAGTACAAACAAAGAGGTGTAATTGGCGACGAAACGGGAACTATCAACTTCATTTCAAGCAACAATGTTCCTTTTACACTTGAAGTAGGAAAATCATATCTGCTTGAAAATGTAATCACAGGAACTTTCTACAACCAGCCACAAATCAGTCTCAATAAATCCAGTAAAGCAACTATTCTCAATGAAATAATTGAGACCAAGGCGTTTACTAAATCTATTGAAGGTGCAATTGTCTCAGTATCTTCAGGTAGTGGTCTGATTAAAAGATGCCCAACATGCAAAAAAGTTCTTAGTAAAGGTGCCTGTTCAGAACATGGAAAAATAGACGGAACCTATGATCTAAGAATTAAGGCTACATTAGATGATGGAGAAAACACATACACCATTCTACTCCAGAAAGAGCTAACAGAAACTCTGACCGGAATTGACCTCAATAGAGCAATTGCAATGGCCGCAGATGCCTTAGACCAGAAAGTTGTAATGGAAGAAATTGAAAAAATGATTATTGGAAGATACTACAGGGTAGAAGTAACTCCAGTATCTGAACTAATGATCGTCAAGGGAATCGACTCACTTACAGGACAAATGATCAATCCACTTAAAGTATAAAGGAAGTAATTCACATGTCATCAATACAGAAATTCGCAAGAGAACCAGCGAAAAGAGTTCTTGCAGTCGAACTATCAAGGATAAAAGAATCTTCAATAATAGAACTTGAAGACGGAAAAACAAAGAATTTAATTGAAACTGAAGCAGGAACTCAACTGAACAGGGTTTTCATAGTGGGTATCCTCACCGAAGTCGAAAGTAGTAAAAAAGACAATGCGATAACAATGAAAGCAAGGATAAATGATATGACTGGTAATTTCATTGTTCATGCTGGACAATACCAGCCAGAAGCCGCCGCTTTCCTGCAGGCAAATATGAATAACAACATAATTGTTGCTGTCATAGGAAAAGTAAACATCTACACCCCAGCTGATGATCCAAACACGAAAATCCCCATCATTCGGCCAGAATTCATTACCCTATCCGACAAGGATACCCGTAATTATTGGATACAGGAAGCAATTACAAAATTAGAACAGAATATAAAAACAAAGGGTATTGAAGATTCATACTACACTACAAAAATAGAAACTGTAAAGAATTTCCTTATGGAAAATTCTTTACCATCTTCAAAATCATCAGAAACCATACCACCCAAAATACCAATCACAGCTTCACAGCAGGAACAGACACAGAGTACCAGCTCACAAAACCCTGAATCAATTCATAGTTCATCAAAACTAGCAGTTCTTGATAATGGCCTGACAGAACAGGAAAACTATGCTCTCGAACTCATTTGTGAAAAAGGAAATGGTAAAATCGTAAGTGTAGCTTCAATAATGAAAGAAATGGAAATTGGGCAAACTGAGATTGAAGCAATCCTTCATTCACTTCAAGTAAAAAAACTAATCACCAGAAAAATGCCTGCATTTGTTGAGCCAGTTACTAATTTCAGTCAAGTTCCAGTGTAAAGAAACATAGACAGGTGAACAAAATGTCAGTAAACAGTTTTAGTGGACTTCTTGAGCATTTCGGACACTAAATTGAACTAAATCACGATACGCAGTCCCCGGTCTTCAGGCCGGAGAGGTTCACTTAGGATATTCCACACAATAATCAATACAAAAAAACGCATACATCCTAAAGATCATCATATAGGAGGTGCAATCCCAAAATAATCGATAGCATAACGATCAGACTGAATTCTTAATTTTGCGCTAAAAACGTCAGAAATGAAGGTAGTAAAAAAAGCTCGCTAAATCTGATGGCGAGCTCTACCAACAAGACAAATACCCTTTCGTCAAATCCAACTATATTTGAATTTAACGATTATAACAATAGTTAATATTGAATATCGTTAAAAACAACTACTAATTATGACCGAGCAAATATTCATCGTTGGAGGTGAAGTAGAACCTTCTTACTTTATCATTAAGGAGCAAGAAGACCACCGGTTTTAACCGGTGGATGAATTGCGTCCACAACAAAAAAGGCATATATTCTATGCAAACATACAACATTCTATCAAACTAACTATTTTGAATAGTGATTACAATGAAAAAAAGTTATAGATATCGAATCTATCCTAACAAAGAACAAAAGACTTTGTTAGAACAACACTTTGGAGGAACCCGATTCATCTACAACCGATCACTTTTCATTAAGAACCTTATGTATTCTAAGTTCAAAATTAACGTTACTGAAATTGACCTGAACAACAACCTGAAATTACTCAAGGAACTCCATCCATGGTTGAAGGACCAGAACTCACAATCCTTACAACAAGCTAACAAGAACCTATTAACCGGATTCAAGAACTTCTTTGAAGGGAATGGAGCATATCCTACCAGGAAGAATAAGAAAGACCAGAACTTCTCTTTTCAGGTTCCTCAAAACTACCAGATCAATCTAACTACATCAAAGATATATCTGCCTAAAATCGGTTGGATGAAGATAGTTCTTCATAGGGATTTCTTAGACAAAGAATTCATTGAGAATGAGCTTGTCACAAAAGAAGTCAATGGAGAAATTATCCTTGACCAGAAATTGAATCGGAAATTCGATATCTTCAAGACATTAACTGTTTCCAGAACATCAGCTGGAAGGTATCATGTAAGCATCCTGATAGATAACCATGTTCCTGAACCAGAACCCGTTGAATTTGATGAGAAGACAACGGTTGGTATTGATGTAGGTCTCAAATCGTTTGCTGCTCTTTCAACCGGTGAAATAATTGATAATCCAAGGTTCCTGAATACTTCTCTTGACAGACTGAAAAAACTACAAAGAGATGTAAGCAGGATGAAAAAAGGTTCAAGGAATAGAAAAAAAGCAGTATTGAAATTAGCAAAACATCATCAGTTGATTCAAAACCAGAGAAATGATTTCCAACATAAGCTCTCAATGAAGATAATTAGCGAAAGCCAAGCCACTTGTATTGAGGACTTGAATGTCAAAGGAATGGTCAGGAATCATTGTCTTGCTCAGAGCATCAGTGATGTTGGATGGTCTGAGTTCATCAGAAAACTTACCTACAAAGCAGAATGGTATGGAAAAACAATTCTACAAATTGGTAGGTTTGAAGCATCATCCAAGTTGTGTAATGTTTGTGGATACAAGAAGGATGACCTTACTCTTGACATAAGAGAATGGGAATGTCCTTCATGCAAGACATTACATGACAGAGACATAAATGCAAGTATCAACATCAAGAAAATTGCATTGAATAACTTAAGCACTGCAGGAACTGCAGGAAGAGCCTGTTGAAACTTATTAGAATACTACTATTGAGCAGGAAGCCACCGGATTTATCCGGTGGTAGTTCACACATATAGGTAGTTCACTGAAAGTAACTAAGGAATTCAAGGAGATTTACCAGAAACACTTATTACATATAAAATAAATTGACAACAGGGGATTACAGATGCAACCAGTATTTCAGGACAAAATAATTGAAGATGCACTACTGGATTACTTCAAAGCGAGAGCACATTCAAAAAAGATATTTTTCACACCGAAGGATATCTTTCCAAAAGAAAAAAGCAAGCCACTTTCTACAAAGATACGAACTCAAAGATGGTCTTTATCAGTGAATCTTCTAAAAGCTATCGAAGAAAAAAATAATATAGTAGGCAGTTTCAGAATTGATTTATTTAACAAATCTTCAAACAATTGTGTATATGAAGCAACTAAAGTTATCGAATAAAAATAAAAAAAGCATACACTTTTTGAGAGATAGCAAAAGTACAGCCGTTTTTTCCCCTATCTACCACCCAACTTGCTATTTCTCCTCTCACCAAAAAAACAATAGAAAACTTATTAACAGAATACAAAAATACATACGTACACAGCAATAAATAAAGGAATTCGAATTATGAAATCATTTAGAATGGCATCAGTACTCTTTGTTTTATTTCTGTTAATATCAGTTTCTTCGACTATAGTAACAGCGAAATCAGATATAACTCATCTGAAATACACAGTAATAACTGAAAAAGAATTCATCGACACACCAGTTACAAACGAAGAAACTAAAAACGCTAGACAATTAATAATGGAACAAGAAAACGTAAAGGATTTATCTCATTTCCCATTAAGCTTCAGACCCTTTTTCAATGCAACAATAACCAGTCCAAACGGAGAATATACTCTGAAATGGACTAAAATGTACAAAAATGGAAAACAAATTGCTACATACTTGATACCATCAACACCCTACCCTTCTCCATTTTCACCAGATAGCAAAATGGTTCTTGCTTCAATGGCCTTCAGAGATCCCAATACAACTGTACGCAATCCAACCTTTATAGCTAATATAATCGTATATACACCAGAACAAGAGCAAATCAAAGAATTTGGTCTTGGTATTCCTTATACCGATATAGATGAAACAAACTCAACTAATCGGATAATACAATTATATTGGATTCAGGATGGCAGGTCGATAATAGCAGATGTATTACATGCCGAAAAACAACCAGATGGAGAAATACTTACTTCATTGTCATATTTTAAGTATGATATAGATTACGACGAATTATTATCTGAGCTGCCTTATGAAAGTAAAGTAACTTTCCAAGAACCAACAATAACTACATACAACAATTTAAGTCAAAGTAACATATCAGAAAAAACAATTAATTATAATGACACAAACCAGACCAGTGCTGCACGTTCAGCTCCTGGATTTTCATTTATTACAAGCATTTTCGTGTTGTTCATCTACAAAAAGACGCAAAAAAAATAGATACTAAAAGGAAAGCCAACCACCACCTCTTTTAACTTTAGAGGCGAGAAGTCCCCTTCCTCGGAGCGCAGCGACAGATAGGAGTAGTTCACTGGGTGGTCTTCTTACTCCAACCTGATAAAATCCATCATCAAATTTGAATTCAAATTTCATCCCATATGGTTTTAAACACAAGCTAATTTTTAAGGGTATCATCCATTGCATATATTTCAGGATCAGGATTATAATTCATTCCCGGTGCAGCCAATTTAAATTTTTTTGCATTTCCGATTCCCAATTGCTCGCCCAAGTACGTTCTTTGACCAGCAGGATTCTCTGTTGATACTTCATAGAAATCTCCATTAGTATCATTCTTAAGTAGATTATTTCTTGAATGAGCTGCTTTCTTTAATGCTGCTAACTTTCTACCAATACTAAAACTTAATATTCCACGGACATTACATGTTGTTTGTGGTTTACCTATACCTGAAATAATAACACATCCCTTTAGAAACGATTGCCTGATTTTATAATGACCATAACCATTGGTGAGAGTACAGCAAGGAATATACCAATTCCAGAGAGCTTTATCGGTGATAGAACCCCTATTAGAGGAAATGTTACGTAATGTTGAAAAACTACAGCTGAAAAAAGAGCATAACAAAAAACAATTGTTAATATCAAAGCTCCACACAAAACTAAATTACTGATTACCTTACCATTAATTAGATGTCCCGTCTGCATATTTCCTCCGCACATTTATTGACGATTAACATAGCAAAATATATAGCATATAACAAAACAGTTATTTCAACAAAATGAAAATATGAAATAACATTTTTTATTAGTTTACGATTAACTATACATTGTCCTATTCGCATGCTGCCTCTGTGCAGTGATTGACTACTATTGCCTATAGATGAACCATCGTTTCTTTTTATAAAAAAGATCCACTAGTTCAAGATGTACATGATCAACTATGTTCTAAAAGTTTATAAGTTTATTCCTTATCACTAAAAAAACATACAATATTCGATGTCCAAAAGACAGAAAACTGAAAAATCGGATCATCAGGAGAAAAAGAATGGATCTTGATGAGATTCCAAAAATCTATCCGATCAGAATACAACCAATTATCGATAACATCGATGTATTTAAAGAATTGGCAAGTAATTTGAAGCCAGAATATTTCGGAATATTTTTACTTTGCTCACTGGTTGCGCTCTGGTTACATTTCCGGAGAAGAACATGATCCGAAGAATAGACAGGAGACCACCGCCCTGGATTCAGGGCGGCCTGGTCAAAACAATGAAAATGTTTTTATCTAAACCAAACGTTCTATAAAATACGACTCTTATAGAGATGGTTTTATGGAACTAAATACAAATAGAGTACGATTAGTGACAACAAAGGAACAGTTAAAAACAATATCACCAAAAGACAAGATAATTCATCTCACTTTCTGCCCAAATTATACCACTATCGAAACAATTTTAAAAAAATCCCCAAACATAAAAGCATTGATTGTAGCAGAGAGTCATTGGAATAGGAGATCAAGAGCAGTAGATGTAATTGTCAGCATAGCAAAATTAAACATAATTCAGATTCCACCGATCAGTACCACTTCATCATCAGCCTGTCATTATTTTGAAGTGCCAGAAGTTATAATTGAAAGAATACAATCCCAGGAAAACATGACATCAGAACAAGTCCATAGTATTCTAGAAGAAGAAACAGAATTTCCTCCTAGTCTAATACCATTTCTAATTGAAGTAACCAATTAGAAAAATCCATATTCTTTTTGATACTAATCTCATCTCATAAGAGGTAATCTAATGATTAAAAAAATATTTTTTATACTTTTTGAAATTTCATTGCTGATCTTAAATGCCAGTGCATCTGAAAACTTCGTTACTGATATAACATATGACTTAAGTGAAGGAACTTTTCTCAATACCGCTGTTACAAATCCTGAAAGCAGAAATGTCAGACAAATTGTAATGGAAGAAAAAGGAATAGATTCACTGGAAAACTTTCCAATATCTACAACAGGGTGTTACAGAAACGTAACGAGTCCCAACGGAGAATATCTGGCAACGAAATTTGAAATGTACAAAAGTGCAAATATCCTATACGAGATACATGCATCTGGAATGCTTCCATTCAGAGTAGCTTTTTCCCCGGACAGCAGTATGTTTGTTATTCCAGAAGAGAAAAACGTCGTGGATAACAACGGTACTGGAAGAAAATTAATTGGATTTGAGGTCAGATCATCAGAAACCGGAAAAAGAATAAACGAATTCTTCTTCGACCTGTATACTGAAGGAGTTTATCCCCAGGAAATGTACAAAAATAATTTAGTACAATTGTACTGGTCAGCAGATGGATCATCCATTATAGCAGATTATGTTCACAAGGAATATGCTGTGGAATATGATCCTGCGGCAGAACTATCATACATAAAATGTGATATTGATTATTCAGCACTTTCACATAACGAAACTATGTCTAATGAAACAGTATATAGCGGTCCATCCTCAGTAGAAATCGAAGATATCAATTCAAATATTAATTCATCTCAAACATCCGAACCACCTGCACAAGAAGCAAGTTCTGCTCCTGGCTTTAGTGTGACCCTTGCAGGATTATCCATAGTTATTGTTGCCAGGAAACATTGCAGAAAGTAATTCTTTTAGGTAGAGGATATTTTCCTCTTTTTTTCTATTAACTATCTTCGTATAGTTAATATAGAAAAACATCTCATATAATTCCCTACCATTTTAGCAAGCACAGGCAAGACTCCAGGTTATCTCAGACAATACAACAAACTGAAAAAACCAGATGTTTTACGTGCAATTGTATAAAAGAGGTTTAGTATGAAACAAACAGTAATCATACAGATATGTATAGCGATGCTACTAATTTTAGTAGCAACAAGTCCAGCACTGGCTGCAACAATTAATGTCAACGGTGGCTCTCTTCAGACAGCTATCAACAACGCAGCAGCCGGAGATACTCTAATTATTTCAGGTACATTCACTGAAAATGTTGTAGTAAACAAGACTATCACAATACAGTCAACTGGTACAGCTCCTGCTTGTATCAAACCACTAAATATAGCTTTACCAGCTGTATGGGTTAAATCACCGGATGTTACAATAAACACTGTCAAAGCAACCGGAGGAGAAAATATAGGTGTTAAAATAACAGCAAATAATGTCCTTCTCCAAAATGTAGACATTTCGAAATTCCAATACGGAATCTATGTTGAATCCTGTTCTGGCAGTGAAATTGTCTCAAGCAACATTCACAACAATACAAAAGATGGTATTTACCTAAAAAAAGCATCTGGGTATCTTTTAGAAGGCAGTAAATCAGAGAACAATGATGCGAATGGTATCAGCTTGGTCACATCAACAAATGGTCAGATAACTGATTCTACAATTAGTAAAAACAAGAAGGGTATTGAACTATCTTCAAGTTCTACAGGAAACACTATTCAGAACAATCAGTTAATTGACAACAACTATCAAGCTATCTCCCTGGCAACCTGTTCTGGAAATACAATTAACAACAACCAGATAACAGGATCCGGAAAAGAAGCTATATTACTGACTGCATCAACATCGAATACTATCAACGGACAAACGATTACTAACAACGATGATAATGGTATCCAACTGGTCAGATCAACTAAGAATACCATTACCAATAACATTATCCAGGAAAACGATGGAACAGGCATATATCTTGAGAAGTCCTATGCTAACCAGCTATCAGGAAATCAAATGAGTGGCAATAAAGAATATGATTTCAATGTTTACATAGATAAGACAAATCCATCAACAATGGTCAATGATATTGATTCAACGAATACTGTTGGTGGGAATAAGATTTATTATCTTTGTAACAAAGAAGGTCAAAGTAGTTTTGCAAATGCCGGATCAATCTGGTGTATCAATAGCAGTAAAATAACTATCATTGATGCAAAATCACTTTCAAATAGTAAGTATGGCATTTGTCTGATCAATTGTAATTCAGTAATTATTCAAACAATTGCGATAGACTCATGTGAAACTGGAGTATATGCTCTATCATGTAATGATTTTTCAATATATGCATCTAAAGTAACAAACTCAGAAACGTACAATTACTATTTCGATAAATGTACCAAACCCCATATCGGAAACTCTATTATTGAATCTGCAGAAGACGGCGGAATCTATATAAGCGGGTCATCAGAAATCTTCTTACACTCCAATACAGCAACTTCTAATGATGGTGCCGGTATTCGTATAGTAAGTTCTACAGATGTAGATTTGCTCATGAACAAAGCTGTCAATAATGATGATGGTATTCTTATTGAGAAATGTTCAAATGCAATAATCCGGGCAAACAATGCTTCACTAAATGACAAAGTCGGGATCCATGTAACAGGAGGTTCCGGTAATACCGTATTAGGCAGTGAATGTTATAACAATGATAAACAGGGTATAGCCATTGAATCCTCTCCAAATGCAGTTGTTATCAGAAACAAGGTCATCAAGAACAAAGATAGTGGAATACTCATTTCAAAATCGACTGATCCACAAATAATATGTAACTGGATCGAGGATAATAAAGAAGAAGGCCTTAGCATCTTTAAGTCAAACAATGCAGAAATGACATCTAATTACATTTCTAACTCAGATTCATCCGGCCTACTCATAACTGGAAGTACAGGGTGTGTTTTCTTCAATAATTTGAATGAGTTAAATGAAGCAGCTATTTCACTTGAAGATTCAACCGGAAATAGTTTCTTCTACAACTACTTCAATAACACAGTAGATGTCATACTAGATAATAGTCCCTCTAATACTTGGGACAAGTATAGATATGGAAATATATGGCTAAACCCAACAGGTACCGGATTCAGTCAAATCACTCCAGATGCAAATCAGGATTCAATCTGTGATGAACCTTATGTTCTCGATGCCACGAACACAGATAATTATCCTGTGAAATCGTGTGAATGTATTGGAACAGCCAGACTAAGCAGCTCTCTCAAAATACCAGAATCCTCCGAAGCTATTAGCAATTTAATGGATTCAAATACTGAAACATATTGAGCCATTTATTGGCTCATCTTTTTTTTGTAGGTAAACCCAAATCATTTATTAATATGAAGCTCATGTAGAATTAAAAAAGCAAACAAGTAGACACATGCAAAATAATAGCCAAAATATACAGATAATCGATATCGATTACTACATTGACAGTAACCGGCCTATAATTCGCATCTATGGAAAAGATGATGCCGGAAAGAGCATATGCTGTCTGGTTCCAGGGTTCGAGCCGTATTTCTTTGCACAGGCAGATAATCCAGCCGAACTATGCAACTATCTTACAGACGCATTCGACTGTATTCAAAAAGCTGATATTGTAGAAAAATTTCTTCCAATTGGCTATCAAACTAAAAAAGTACCAATTGTAAAAATCACTGTCACGCTCCCGACTGATGTAAGGGATATCAGAGATCAGATACGTGATCTTCCAGGTGTAAATGAAATATTTGAAGCTGATGTTCTCTTCCACAATCGTTTCCTCATTGATAAGAATCTACATCCTTTGAAATGGATAACTATAACTCCAGCTCCTGCAGAAAAAGAACTTCACCCAACGAACATCATATGTGAAGAAATTATCACTGCAGAAAAAGTAGAAGAAATTGATAAAATCGCACATGCTCCTTTCAAATATCTTGCATGGGATATTGAATGTTTGCCTGATAATGGAGCTCTTCCAACTCCAGACAAATCTCCAATCATTCTAATGAGCATAGCATTCTCTCCAGAATACAAGGGAATGAACACATTGGTCCTTGCATCGAAAAAGATCGATGGCGTTGACAAAGAAACGGAATGTTATGATAATGAAAATGACATGATAAATGCATTTTTCAGCACCGTCCGAGAATACGATCCTGATGTTTTAACTGGATTTAATACTGATGGGTTCGATACAAAATACGTTGTTGATAGATGTAAAAAGATAAATACTGAATCCGGAACTCCTGTAATCAATTTCAAGATTGGAAGAGATAATAGAGATTTAAATTTCCGAGTATTTGGAGCAACTACATCTGTTTCAATATCTGGAAGAATAGTTGCAGATGTACTACCACTCATAAGAGAAGGATTCAAGCTAAAAAGATACAAGCTCGAAAACGTAGCCAAAGAACTCATTGGTAAAGAGAAACTTGATGTTCCACCACAGGAAATGGAAGCATACTGGAACGATCCTAGCAAGATTCATACATTCATCGAATATTCCAGGAGAGACTCTGAGCTTGCACTTGAGCTCCTTCTGAAACTCCAGTTGCTTGATAAATATCTAGCATTAGCACAGGTTAGCGGCAGACCACTACAGGACGTAATTAATGGTGGCCAGACAAACCTGGTAGAACAGCTATTGATGTCTAGATTCAGGGAAATAGATCGATTAATGGCTATGAAGCCAAACGATGAAATTGTTGAAGAAAGAGAAAGAGAAAGCAATGTAGTTGGAGCTGATGTACTTGATCCTAAAAAAGGCCTGCATTGTAACACAGTTGTAGAAGACTATAAATCTCTCTATCCAACTATAATGATGGCAAGGAACCTTTGCTATACAACCGTTATAATAGATAAAACAACACCAAAAGAATCAATGATAATATCGCCTTCCGATGGTCATTTCATTAAACCGGAAATATTCAAAGGAATAATTCCCAGTATACTTGAAGGTCTCCTTGATAAAAGAGTAGCAACTAAAAAGATGATGAAAAACGCAAGAGATGAAAACGAAAAGCGTGTTCTTGATGCTACTCAGCTTGCTCTGAAAATATTACTTAACAGCTTTTATGGTTACTCAGGCTATATACGGGCAAGATTATTCAGTCTTGAAGTTGCAAACTCTGTTACAAGCTACGGAAGAGAAAACATCCGCAATACTCAAAATACAATAAACAATGAGATCGTAACCCTCACTATAAGAGATAATCAAGCTCTAACTCCTAATGAATCGGATGGAACACAACCTAACGATATAATAGTCCTTCTTACACCTATCTATGGCGATACAGATTCTATCTTTATCCATTGCACTGACATTAATGGAAATGAATTCGAAGAAGAAGAATTCACATTAGATATGTCAGCACTTGTAGGAAAAAAGATAGCAGAAGTAGTTACCAGTAAACTACCGGAACCAATGGAACTTCAGTACGAAGCAACAGCTAAGAGGATCCTTCTGGTTGCCAAGAAAAGATATGCTATGTGGCAGTTCGAACAGGCAAAAGACGGGTGGATTCAGAAAATCAAAGTTAAGGGCCTTGAAACAGTAAGAAGGGATTGGTGTAATCTTACTTCCAAGACACTAAATATTATTCTTGAAGCTATACTTAAGGAAGGAGATGTTGATAAGTGTATTACATACGTACAAGATGTCATCGCCAAAATAAGGAAAATAAATGATACCAGAGATGAAGCATTTATTGCAGAACTTACTTTAAGTAAAACACTATCAAGGCCACCATCTTCATACAAGAACAAACAACCACATCTTACTGTAGTTGAAAAGATCAGAGAAAGAGGCGGTCAGGTTCCAATTACTGGAGAAAGAATTCCATTCCTGATTACAACTGTGGGATCAGGTTATGTCGAACAAGCCGAAGATCCAGCTTATGTAATTGAACATAACATCCCAATAGATACCAATTACTACATTCAAAAACAAATCATCCCTCCGGCATTGAGATTACTTGAAACGTTTGGAGTGAAGAGAACAACTCTTGAGATCAATCAGAACCAAAAAGGGTTATTTGACTTTGGAAAACAAGAAAAGGAAGAACAATCTCCCAAAAAGAAAAACTCTGAACCAGCTCCAATAGATAAACAACCCTCAACAGATAACAACGATAAAGGAACAAAACGTCAGAAATCATTATTTGAATACTGATTTCTCTTTCCTATTAATACAAAAACGATCAAAAAAAGAATAGCTATAGCTCTACTTCATAGTGTAAAAAATCCAAACAAATTTCATAGCAGGAAGCAATATGCTGGATAAAATCAAACAAAAAGCAATCATAGCATTGCTAGTTGAAAGGATAAACAATAATAATCTATGGGCATCTCCTTTCTTTCTTCAAAAAGCAGTTTTTCTGTTGCAGGAACTGTGTAAAATACAGCTAGGATTTAACTTTTACATAAACAAACATGCTCCTTTTTCGGATGAGTTACAAGATATTATTCTTGAAATGCGAATTGATGAAATTCTTAAGCAGGAATCAAATCACCTCAAACCGGGTAATTTAATCATTGGAATAAACGGAACACAAGTAATCTCTAAACTCAAAGAAAAACCAGAAAGTGAAATAAATGTAGTTATAAAGATTATGTGTCAATACCCACCTTCATCCCTTGAGCACCTGACATCTGCAATCTATGTATGTAAATCACCTATTCAATTTAGAAAATCAAAATCAGATATCTTAAGGCATTGTAATCCCTTTATTTCAAAGGAAGAGTCCATCCAAGTTATAAATGACGCACAACAGCTTATCAACTCAATAACTATTCCTACAAAAAAACAAACAGCATAATGCAAAATATATGCATTAACCAAGCAAGGAAGTAATTTTATGGAAGTATTAACTCTAGATTCAAGTATTAATCATGCATCAAAAAAAACAAATACAATACCTGTAAATGACATACATCGATTTATTATATCTAGAGCTATAAAGAAACAGCTGTCTTCTTTTCTTCGAAAAAACAAATTTCCAACCCAGGCAGCATTACTAAATGCTATCAATCATGCTATTGAAATAAACAGTCGTCATATAAAGCAAGAAATCCACTGCTATATACCACATATACACCTTGATCCTAAGGATATTGCAAAAATAGTTTTCAAATCCGAATTTCCGGAATCTCAGCAATTCGAAATAATCGAAAAAGACAATGATATAGATGCTTTAGATCTCTGTAATTTCTATGCAAAAAAAGGAGATCTTCGAATTCCAATTTGCATAACGAACATCCACGAAAGTGCTATCCTCTTTATCCTTAATAGAACAATAGAAACATACCAAGCAACTAATCTAGATGACGTTGAAAAAACAGAACATTATATATCAAAATACATTAACGATAACCTAGATAAAATAGCATTAGATTTATCATTGCTTCTTAACTCATGCTTGGATCTGATGTATCTCATTCCCGATGATATAATAGAACCATTGATATCAGATAATTAATCGACAAAAGATTCTCGGTGATACCTTGAGAATAAAGGTAATTAAGTCGCTTGAAGAAATAAATACTTTGAAAGGAGCATCTATTGTTCACATATCCTTTCGTCCTTCTAGGGATGATATTTTAGCAATCCACAAAGCGTGTCCAAAACTAAAAGCAATCCAGCTTCCCCCTTCACATTTCAATACCCTATCAATATCAGCATCTTACTATCTAAAAATAGTCGGCATAACGCTTATAAAAGGGAATATAATCAGAATTGTAGAAAATAAAAACTCAGAATATACTATCAGCAAACTTATCATAAATAAAATTCGCACAAAAATTATTGACGGAGAAAACGATGAGTCAATAATCCAATCATTCAGTGAATATGAAAATCCAAGCACAGAATTGTTGCAATTCTTGATTCATGAAATCAAAGAATCCTCTCTAACAGCAACAGCAATCAAATAACTTACTCAGATTAGTAAGATTAGTTATTTTTCAATCAAAAATCACACACCGAGGACATGAAATGTTTGAAAAAGATTTTGTTCCACTAATAACACCTACAATTACACAAATAGTAAGTCAGGAAACCGGATTTTATTATAGTAGAAAAATTGAAACAAAACACTTTACTTTTAGAAGGAACACTGATCCAGAAGGAACCAAGAGAATCTACTCATGGGATCCTAAAATATCAACTGGAACACCAGTTAAAATCCATTTATATGGTACCAGGACTATGTATTTCTGGATGGATAATGAAGAAATATCCTTCAACCCAATAGTAAAAACAACGAAACAAAATGAAATTCAGAGTATCATAGATAAAATACATGATTGGAATTGCCAGTCAGCAGAAGAACTCAAAAACCTTATAGAACAATTCTATGCCATAAGTGAAGGCAGGATTTTTTCAACACACAATCAATTCTATGATTTTATGTCAGCACCTCAATTCCTTGTTGATATGTCAATTCCAACTGAGCATTATTCTACCTATCTTAATATCAAAAAAGAACATGGAAAAGAATCACACAACATCGATATTGAAGGAAATGACCTGGTTGCCGATAATAACGGAAACCTTGTAATAAAGAAGTTAAATGTTCCTAAAATATCTCATCTTTCTCCGATTGAACTATTCTTATATCGAGCTGCAGCATCAATCATATCATCGTACTATGAAATCGAATCACGACCAATCAAAATAACCGCTGATGGAAATGTAGCTATACCTTTCTCACAGGGTACATGCTATAAGGGAATTACAATTTCATATAAAATTTTAGTTACCTGTTTTGGAGAAGAAAAAGTAAAGAATAAAGAAACAATTCTCCAGTTATCATCTATTTCATGCGAATCGTTACCTTTTGATAAGTGGCCAAATAGACCAATCCCAGAGAGAACAAGAGATCAGAAAAAAATAAAGGCATACAAAGAAGCTCTACTAAAATGGGCAAAAGAAGGATGTAAAGCAAATGAACAAAAAGAAATAGAAAACCTTTACGAATTACTGCTTGAAATATATCATGAAAAAAAACCAGATATTATTAATTATCCCGAAGGATCATACAAAAATATAGGTTCATCTTATTCATTTGGTTTTGTGCCTTTAGAATCCGCAATTCCCAAAACAACAGAATGCACTATAGATGAATCTCCTATAATCAATAACCCAATCAATAAACAAAATGAACAAACTGCATCAAAATCAAAAATAACAACATTAGAAATGTTCAGCACACCAGTTGAATCCTAACGACGAAAAAATAGATAGGTCAATATACTTAGACATCATCAAATTGATAAAAACAATAAAAGTGAAAATATGAACGAATCACCCTGTTACATAAAATCCCTGCCTTTACCAGAGAAAATACAGCAGTTCTATATTGATTCTGGTATAAAACAGCTATATCCGCCTCAGGGAGAAGTCGTTCAAAAAGGATTACTTGAAGGAAAGAACACACTTGCTGCTATTCCAACAGCCAGCGGAAAAACCTTGCTTGCAGAACTTGCAATGCTTAAACATATAATTGATGGTGGAAAAGCATTGTATATTGTTCCTCTGATAGCTCTTGCAAACGAAAAATATCAGCGTTTCAAAGAATTTGAAAAATTTGGTATCCTTACAGGCATTTCAACAGGTGAATTGGAATCAAAAAGTGAAGGCCTTGGAAAGAATGATATCGTTGTCTGTACATCCGAGAAAACAGATTCCATGCTACGTAATGGAACTCAATGGCTACAGACATTATCAATAGTTGTAGTAGATGAAGTACATCTGCTAGACGAAAAGAGCAGAGGACCTACACTTGAAATAGTAATGACCAAACTTAGAAAAATACCTAACCTGCAGATCGTAGCTCTCTCAGCAACAATAGGAAATACCCAGGTACTTGCAGATTGGCTCAAAGCTGAACTTACAGTAAGTGATTGGAGACCAACTAAACTACAAGAAGGAGTTGTATTTGGGAAATCAATGAATTTCTTATCTGAAGATCCTGTTATTCAAAAAGAAATAGTACACGATACAAAAGAACCAGCAGCAGATGTTGCACTAGATACCATCAAAGAAGGAGGTCAATGTCTCGTATTCGAAAGTTCAAGAAGAACCTGTATGGCGTTTGCCAAGCGTTTTTCAAATCCAAAGAATAGAGAACATAAACAAATAAATATCCTTCTAAGCCAAGACGAAAAGAATAAGCTTGCAGAAATATCAGAAGAAATCGAATACTCCAGCGATACCACTGAATCAAATAATCTTGCAGAATGCATTCGTAATGGTGTTGCATTCCACCACGCAGGCCTTAATGCTGCACAGCGAAGATTAGTAGAAGATGGTTTCAAAGAAAACAAAATCAAGGTAATATCATGTACTCCAACACTTGCAGCAGGACTTAACTTACCAGCAAGGAGAGTAGTAATCCGAAGCTTCCTTAGATATGATGCAAATGAAGGCAATATCCCAATACCTGTGCTTGATTACAAGCAAATGGTCGGAAGAGCAGGAAGACCACATCTTGATCCATATGGCCAATCTTTGTTAATTGCAAAGTCATCGGATAAAATAGATTTTCTAGAAACCAAATATATCCATGCAAAAGCTGAAGATATATCTTCAAAACTTGGATCCGAAAAAGCCCTTAGAAGTCATATACTTGCAATAATAAGCAGTGGGATTGCGACATCTCAAAAAGGTGTTATAGATTTCCTGTCTGAGACATTTTATGCTCATACGTCTGATCTATCTTATTTCATAGAAACCATAAATGAGTGCTTATATTTCCTTGAGGAAAATGATCTAATCGTAACTGACAACAATTACCTTCAAGCCACACCACTTGGTCAACTCGTATCTAGAATCTATATCGATCCTCTTACAGCTGTCGTCATAGTAGAGGACCTCAAAAAAGCATCTCAATCAAACATGGAAATAACTGCATTTTCCTTGCTGCAGGTTATATGTAAAACCCCGGATATTCGTACATTATATCTTAAGGGCAATGAATACTTTGAAAATTTGATATATGCAGATGATCATAAAAACGAAATAATTAATTTTCCAGATCTTGACGAAATCAGTGAAATATCAGCAGAATCATTCATTGAATCAATAAAAAATGCAAGAATCTTACTTGACTGGATAGAAGAATGCGAAACAAAAGAAATCGTTGAAAATTATGTTATAGGCGAAGGAGATCTCCATTCATTATCAGAATCTGCATCATGGATTTCTCATGCAGTTCAAAGGATATCAAAACTTAAGGGATTCGATATACAAAATATCTTCCTGGAACAAAGACTCAAATATGGAGCAAGCAAAGAACTGGTCAGCCTCCTGTCCATAAAGAACATTGGTAGAAAAAGAGCTCGTAAATTATACGATAATGGTATTGGTTCGGTTGATAAAATAAAGTCTACGCCCTTCAGTGAAGTATCAAAACTATTCGGGAACAAGATCACAATTAAAATATTCCATGAACTTGAGCTCCCAATTCCATCAGATGAAATAGATACTTCTCCAGAAGTCCCCGAAAACAATAAAAAAGAAATAAACCAGCAGAAAAATCTATTTGATTTTTAGGACGACATTAAATCTTCGATTTTAACTGGGACAGACTGCTTGACATAATGATCAAATAACAACTCTCCCCACCCAATTGAATCTGGATCAAAACCAACAATGTCGCTTACATGATCAAAAATACCGTTTTTAAAGAATAATGAAATCGAGAAAAACGAGTCAGTAACAACAAAAGCAAGTTTATTGTTATCACATATATACAGCTGAGCATCCTCGTAATTCAGGTACTCAATTAACTGATCCTTATATTTAGTCTTTAATATGGAATATATGGATTCAGTTACAATGATCTCAACGTTTGTGCCACTCTCAGCAAGCTGATTAAAGAAAGAAGGATAAGAAGGGAACATTATAGACGCTAGTCCTTTTAGATACTTTGACTTAACTACATTATCCATAAACCCATCATGAGTATCAAAAATCGAATGATTCTCTGGACAAACAACTTTAGATTGACTCATCATTTCAAATCTTAGCTGGAGCTCAAAAGGTATGTCTGTCAAATCATGTTCTTTTAGAAAATCTTGCTTATCGCCTATAAAATACAACAAATTTTTAAATTCAGAATATTTTTCTGTAATTATCTTTCCAAGGTCAGTTAGATAATAATTTTTGTCTTTCTTGATAATTAAATCACTTTCAACTAGCTCCCGGGTACGTGGTGCTAATTCTTGAGGTGCAATCTTAAAATGAGAACAAAGTTCACCAGCAGACTTGCATCCATCTTTTAGCATTAAAAGAGTTTCAGTTCGGACACCAGAACGTGTTACAATTTGGAAAAGTTTTTTATCCGGCATTTATAAAACCACCGTGTATAAGTAAATTACAAATATAAATGTCTCAATACAACCAACATTAATATTTGAAGTATTATTCATGATCATCAATATAAAGTGTTTGACTCATATATAAACATATCGATTTTTTTACCCATATCAGTTAATAGCTTAATAGAACCTTAATATAAGTTAAAACAGTCTCTATTATTTAACAGCCTATATATAAGCAATACGCGTTGGTTTACACAAATAAAAGTTATTCCAAGAGAGGGCATAAAAAAACACACCCACACAACACATTATTTATTTAATTGTTATGTAATTTAATTACCACTACAAAAAAGCAAACTGTGTAATAAGTGATACGATATGTCCAAACTCGATACCCGTTCTAAAATAGGAAAAAATGGAAAATATCTTTTCCAGAATGTCATTGAGACAATCCTTCTAAAACACGGAGTTCAAGAAAAGGAACTGGGAAAAGAATGGTACCTAAAAATTGGAAACAAACCATATCTTGACCTTGTGATGGAGAAATGTGGATCACAGATATTTTCAGGACACTATAACAGACAAAACGAAGATTCAATTAGCGATCCAATTTTAGTATTTGATTATAACAATGGTTTCTGGTATCCAGAATTAATTGAACAACGCCCTCTACATTTCATTAATGGCCCCTATATCTCAGGAATAACCATTGTCAGCAAAATAGATGAAAATGGAAAGAGGCGTGTCAGTCCATACAACAAAGATAGTTTTGATTCCTTCCAGAGAATGTTTGCTATTAATTTGATTAATCAGGGTTTCATGGATGACGAAACTGAAGTAATAGACACAGAATTTCCTGATCCAGAACAATCCATACCTACTACAATTTTTAATCACAAATATCAAAATACAAATATGCATCAGACGACACTATTCTGCTTCTAAGTTACTCAAAACAAGAGGAATGTATAATGGAAGATAATGTATTTGTTTTCGTAGAGTATCATGATGGAAAAACCATTGATATTTTCTCTACACCAAACAAAGACAGTATTGAAAAAAGGATTAAAAAATTCCTTCAACAACATAGTTTCGAATCACTGGATACATACACTCAAACTGTTAACAACAGATCGATTGAACATACTTTTTGGACAAATACATACACGAAAAAAATAATGGCAGAAACACTTCCCATACAAGAAAATTCATCACTAAAACCAAATACTTAAAAAAAAACATACAACTAACATTATTTTAGCATTCTTAAGTGAACTAATATCACAAATCCCTACACCGGAATTGTCTTATCCGAATATGATGCAGTAGTAAAACATATAACTCAAAAAAAAGAAATTCGTGATACATATGTCATCAGAAAAATATCTTGCTCTACAAAAAATCGCAATCGAGTGTGCCAAAGAAATAAGAAACTATTCGCACGTCCATTGTGTATCACACATTGATGCCGATGGAATTACATCAGCAGCTATAATAGCAAGAGCTCTTGAAAGAGCTGGAATAGATTATGAAATGCAATTCGTAAAACAACTTGATGAAAAGATAGTAAAAGAATTATCAGAAGAAAACCATGATCTTGTTATATTCACCGATCTTGGCAGTGGTCAAATAGAACATATTATTAACTATGGACTAAACGCAGTAATATCCGATCATCACAGGCCCCAAGGACAACATTCCCACCACCTAAATCCACATCTTGTTGGTGCAAATGGTTCCTATGAACTAAGTGGTTCAGGGACAACATATATTCTTGCAAATGAACTTGGTGATAACCGAGACCTTGCAAGCCTTGCTATTGTAGGATGTATCGGAGACCTACAATACAGAAAATACGGAAAACTTGTAAGTTTGAACGAAGAAATCCTTAAAGCAAATCCTGAGCACGTAATGGCAAAAATGGATCTTTCTTTATATGGAAAGCAGACACGACCCATACACAAAATGATCCAGTTCTCAACGGATCCTTATCTACCGGGGCTCACTGGAAACGAAGATGGCTGCATTGAATTCTTGGGTAGTCTTCATTTTCCGCTTGCAAAAGATGAAAGATGGAAAAGATGGATTGATCTCGAAATAGCAGATAAAAGAAAAGTCATTTCTGCTATTATTGAATATTCAATTGGGCATAATGTTCCAAAAGCAAATATGGACAGAATAATCACAGAATGCTATGAACTCGTCCAGGAAAGAGAAGGAACTGAAACCAGAGATGCAATGGAATTTAGTACACTTCTGAATGCAACTGGAAGATATATGCAAGCTGAAATTGGTTTTGCAGTTTGTCTTGGAGATCGTGGGGAATATTATAGCCGTGCTTCTACTCTTCTGCAGGAACACAGGAAGAACCTGGTAGATGGAATCAATTATGTTAAAAATACAAATGGTGTAATTGAATTATCACATATTCAGTACTTTGATGCCAAGGATAAGATCCCTGAAACTATAGTAGGCATAGTTGCAGGAATGATTCATTCATCTTACAACCGGAATCTGCCAATCTTTGCATTTTCAAATAAGGAAGACGGTCACAAAGTATCATCAAGAGGAACACAGATACTTGTTAACAAAGGCCTGAATCTTTCTGAAGCACTCGAGGTAGTATGCAAAGAACTCGGAGGAGCTGGAGGAGGACACGATATTGCCGCAGGAGCAACAATTCCATACGGAACAATGGATCAATTCCTCGAGAAAATGAATATTATGATAAGTCAACAAATAGGTTCAGGCTGAGATAACCATGGTTATTGTTAATTATTCGTATCCAAGATACATTGCAGTAATGGATGATTCCATAATTGCAAAAAATTTTTCGAATGCCAGAAAAATTCAGGTATCACCAAATGATATTAACCAGATCTTATTATCTTTGATTTCAACTATTAGAGCAGGAATGCGTCACTCCAACTAACATTAAGGTATTTATAACATAAAAACCATTATACTACTAACGATTTTCTAACAAAAATGCAAACAATATACTGAAATCTCTGAAAGAAGGTTATTGCATGATCCTGACTAAAACTGTTATTCTGAAAATAGTAAATCCAGATAACGATCTGGTAGAGACCATGCAAAAGTATTCGGATGGAATGAACTATGCTTCTTCTGTTGTTTTTCAGAACGGAAAAACAATTGGTTCTTATAAGTTGCAGAAAATCGTTTACGGATATCTTCGGGAAGTTATCGGACTGAAATCCCAGATGAGTTGTAATATCCCAAGACAAGTATCAGGATGCTACAAAACCTTGAAAGAACAGATTAAGGAAAGAAAAGTGATCTGGAAGGAAATAACATTCAGTCCGTATTCGATGACGCTTTCCTACAAAAGAGATTTTAGTATAAGTCAGGATTTAGTTGCTATTACAACCATTAATAATGGGAGGAAACCATATAAGATACAAAGTTATGATAATGCACAGCAATACTTCGATGGTACATGGAAATTCACAGCATCCAAAGTTGTAAGACATAAGGATAGTAATCATTCTTTCCATCTGTCCATTGAAAAGGAAGTTCCAGAAAAAGAACTGGAATACTCATCCAATTACATGGGTATTGACTTGGGAATGAACTACCTTGCTGTTGCATCAACCACTGAAAAGAACTGCAGGTTCTTTGCAGGAGGTCATATCAAAGATATCAGAAACCAATACATGTCAATGCGAAAAAGGTTACAATCGAAGGGAACTTTGTCAGCAAGAAAAATGATCAAACATCTTTCTGATAAAGAGAAACGTCTTATGCGACATGTAAACCATATGATATCAAAACAAATTATTAAATTCGCCATTGAGAACAAGGTTTTTTTGATAGGATTAGAGGACCTAAAAGGTATTCGTGAGAACAAAGTAAGGAAAGTTCGTAAAGACAAACGCTATCATCAAAGTAGCTGGACATACAGACAACTGCAGGATTTCATTACATACAAAGCAAAAGAAGCAGGAATAAAAGTCCACTTTGTGGACCCTGCTCATACTTCACAGGAATGCAACCGATGTAATCATATTTCCAATACCAACAGGAATCGGTTGAAATTCATATGTAAAAAATGCGGATATGAGAACAATGCAGATCTGAATGCTTCGATGAATATCGAAAGAAGAACAAGGGATTTCGGGTATATCTCGTTATCTCAGGGGTGTCTGTCAGCCACCCAGACGAATGCATAATTGACATTCAAGTCCCATCATCGACAGCCGAAGGCTGGCAGGGTGGGGTAGTTGACTGTAAAACTGACTGCTTCAGCAACAGAATCTTTCTGACTTGCACCCCGTATTGAGAACTAACAAAAGCACCACAAATAGGATCTCCTAATATGTCTCATAATAATTCATCTACTCCAGTAAGAACAACCCTCCTGCCAGAGTATAATTTATTTTTAAGATATGTACTGGATCACTACAAACTCCCTCATATAAACTGTGAAATTGCTGATATTGGAGATACTATTGCTTGTCAGGGCTATTCCATAATCTATCTTTCAAATGGATTAGTACAGAACTTTAGTCAGAATACTATCAAAACTGTTCTTGCTCATGAAACATCTCATCGTACTCTTTTCCCAGGAACAACTGTAGAACAAGAACTACATATTGCAATTTCAAAAAACGAAGGAATTGAAAAAAAACATGTTCCTGAATTCTTGAATATAATATACGATCTACTAATTGATCGCATAAACCTTCTGGAAATGGAATGGCAAGATACGTATATTTATGGACTTGAGGAATTAAGGCCATGGAAATTCTCAGATGAAGACATTTCCCCCGATACTATTTTTCAAAACCTGAATGTTGCTATGGTATACGATTATTACGGACATAGCTACCAATTAGGAATTACAGAACAAAATATATTTGATCTGTTATACACTGATCAAAGGGCATTTGAAAAAAGACTCATTGAACTTGCTAGGATATTCAAAAACTGGTACGATTCATCAATTCCAAAATCAACACCAAGAGGGAATGAAGAACAGTCATCCGGGTTAGATGAACAAGAAACGGACTCTGAAAACAAAGAACATGGCAATAATACTCAAAATGGAAACGGTAAAAATAATAAAAAAATCCTTAATCCATCACTACCACTTGAAAGAAAACTGACAAAGGAAGACATAGAAAAAGTAGCAGATAAATTATCAGATATATACGATGACTTAAATCCCAATAAAAATCTCGGTAAAGATCTAAAACAAGAGTTCCGTAAAAGAAGAGCTAAAAAAATAGCTCTACCTCTAATATCGGCATCACAATCTAATTATCAAAAACAACTAAAATCTACAGGAACATGGAATTCGAATCATTCATTCCAGGAACTCGATTTGATAGGAACACTAAACACATTTGGGATACTAATTCCTGATATAACTACTAAGAGAATATCAGAAATTAAGGTACCTAAACAATCATCACTGAAGAACAAACCCCATATTGTAATAGTTGCTGATACAAGTGGCAGTATGTCAGGAGTACCAACAGAAAGGATGATCGATGCTATCATAGCTATAAATGCAGCATCAAAAAGAAAAGAATGGCCTGTTTCATTGATTGAATTTAATGATAGCATTACTCTGCACATAGCAAAAAGCAGAGATTATTATCAAAACGAAGAGATAATGTCAAAAATGGAAGCAACCGGATATGGAACAAATATACATTCTACGATTAAATATATCAGTAAACTAGGATCAGGAAATGCTATCTTCATTCTAACAGATGAATCCAACAATTCACTTATTCAGAAAGAAACATACAGACTATTATCTGAGATCAAGAACAATAAAAATAATATCTTTCTTTATTGCATAGGGAAGGAATTTACAAGTGAATTTAAAAAAGCTATAAAACCAGTAATCACAAAAGCTTATTCTATTCCAACAGACCAAAACTATTCAGATCTGGTTATTAGCAATATAATGAGCCTGTCCTGAAATCAAATTACAGGATCTATAGGCACAAAAGCACCTATTGAAATAATATAATCAATCAAGTCCTGAACAACATTTTCCGAAAGCAATGGCCGAGCTTTTAGAATCTTTTCTTCAAGTTCATTTCGGGAATTCATCTCATTATCAAGCCGAATTTCATCAAGAACCTCATTAAAGAAAAACTCTTTTATCTGCCCACCCTCTGATTCAAGATGCATATTATGAACAACATGTGTAGCCAGACAGAGCATTAATCTTTCACATGAATCATATTCATACATTGTTCTATCTATAAGGATTCTAATATTTTCAACATCCAGAGAACTAAGAGATTTCCGGAAAAAAGAGATCTTTTTCAAGTCCAATGAATATAACAAACCATTTTCATCATGTACATAAGTCCCTGAACGGTAGTGATTACTGTATTCTGAAACAAGTATCTTACATATGCTACCCGATTCAGATATCTGACCTATATCTATCGTACCGGATAAGGTTGGACTATCCTGAAGTTCTATATTCTCACATAATAATATCCCGCTAATACATATATTCATAAATTGCAGAGGGGTATTAAATTTTACATTAATCATACTTACATGAGGATAATTGTAAAATGTATTCAGAAGGAATTCCCAACTAAATCTCATAAAATTAGCTATCAAATGGTTATTATATATACCTATCCATTTTCAAAAAAAAGCACACTTTTTCTGAGTAATATGACATGTCAAATCAATCCAGAAACAATTAAATCAACATGGAATCCCTCATCTGAAAAAGAAATTAAATATTTTTATCAGCATATTTTCCCGCAAATTGCAAATAAAAATCCCGAATACCTTAATCCTAAGAACATTTCAGAATTCGGATTTGCTCCGCTTAGACCAATTTCAACAAACAGAGGAACAAGAGATTTCTTGAGAAGAACCAATACATCAATCAGTAACATAAAAGACCTTCAGGCAATATGCCTGAACATAAAAGAAAAAGACCCTATAAAAAGTGTACTTGAAAATGTACAGTTCAAAGGGATATACTTCAAACTAAATAACATAAAGAACCACGGTTGGCTCCTTGCATTTGATATCGATGCAAAGAATATTGCAAAAAGCGGATTATGTCCTTTTCATTCCGGATATGAGAATTCTACTGATTCAGAAATATCTCTGATACAATCATTACCGCCATACCAATACTTGTATTGTTTCAATTGTCTGCTATTATCAATCCAATATGCATTTGATCTTAAAAATATCCTCATAGAATGGGGATTCAATAAAAATAGTATCCATATTCTTTATTCTGGACAGGGAACGCATATTCATGTAACTGATCCAATCAGCTGGAACCTTGGAACAACATCAAGAGAATACATAAAAACTACTCTTATTCAAAAATACCAGATACCTCTTGATCCAACAGTAACAAACGATGCCAATCGAGTACTTAGATATCCAGGAAGCTTAAATGCCTCAGTAACAAAACCAGTTTCCTTAATAACCGAAGAAGAACCAATAAAAGCATTCTATAGAGTGTTAGAAAATGCAGAACCCAGGATTGCAACCTCATCCTATATTTAATGCACAAAAAAGCACAGGTGATGAACTCATCCAGCCGTTTAGTGCATTGAAACCTTTGAATATTTTTAACGAAAAACCACTTGTAAACAAGATTATCTCGATGTCATTTATGGGCAATATAACTGACCTATCGATTACGGATTTCTTATCACTTGACCATGCATATGTCTTATTCTCAATCACCGGTTGGTTACTCCATAATGCATCCATGACACAAATCGAAAAGAACTGCAGAAATCTATTCACATGGAGCATTCTGGAATATCTTGAAAATAAACCGATAAAAAAACAGGTTATCCAGGCAATATTCGGAAAAAATGCAATTGAAAAAGGTAATCTTATAATTCCATTATCAGAAATAAACGAAAACATTCCATTTTCAAGAGATAATGCTATAATAGACTACCATGTTGTAGTTCCCCCCCATGTTTACATGGATAAAATTCCATCATACTTTGAATTATCATTCGATACTATGATATCTTTTTTTGAAAAAACAATTGATCAGAGCATCAAAAATGAAATAAAAACTATCTTCCAGGATATTATTGATCAGCTTCTGGAAACAGGAAATATCAAAGGACCATGGCTACTATATGAATACAATGCAGACCCCTATTTGAAATTCGCTGTAGACATTCTCCTGAAAGATACATTGACTCAAAAAACACTTAGCATAGTTGACATACGCGATGCAATCGAACAATATAACTGTAAGCGTGTATGGGAACAAAAATTTAAAAACAACCTCTTGAAATTAGATGATAGAAACTTAATGCAAGTATACAAAAAAGCTCAAAGCTCAAGAAAATTTCCCGAACTAAGAATAGTAGATCCCTTTGCTCTAACTATTCAGAACAGCACAAAAATAACCCTCAAAACAATAGAAGATATACATAAACTAAAACAATTTCCTTGCATGGCAAAATTGATCGAATCTTCTGAGATACCACATGATATAAGAACTGCTTTTTTCTCAACCCTCTTGTGGTTCTTCTCAAAAGCAGAATGCCATCAAATACTAAAATCACAAATTAATGACAAAAAATACAACCCGGAAATAGCAGAAAAACAAATAAAATCATTGATTGACACAGACAATACTCCAAAATATATCTACGGAACCCGTGGATTTGGAAAATATTGTATTGGCTACTCTATGTGTCCTCAGTGTTGGATAAAAGCACTAGACTTCCCTGAAAATTATTACCATAAGAAAGATATCTTAAGACAAAGATATAATCTAAAAAACGAGGTTTCTTCAAAATGCCAAACATCCCTTCCAGTTCCCAAAATGATAACCGTTTAAGTGAATTCCGAAACATAATTTCAGAAATAAAAACCATATGCACAACTCCATCATCAATCTTTGTAAACGTAAATGGAACATTTACGGCATGCATTCAGATTGATTATGTAGATGAGCACATCTGTCAGATAGGAGCATATATAACTCCCTCTGGAAAAACAAAGATAATTGTCAATCACACCTGTTCAGAATATGATGGAACTCATAACTGCAAGCACATTGACTTTTCCTTGCTGATATACGAAATTTACATAAACAGAACTGATAGTTTCGCACAGGAATTTATGAATCCTTATTTAATTCCAAACCATCCAAATGAATATTATGAAATGCTAGGAAGGTTTGAAGAAAAACTTAATGAACTGATTAAAACCAGTACTATTAATAGATTCACTCCTGTACCTGATCCGGAAGATATGCTAAACATAACAGAAGATATAATCTTCCTTACGGATACACCAGTTCGAAAAATACCAATAATACCACAAAAAAAGCAGACAAAAAATAATACAGGCAAAATCAGTAATCTAGATGATGTTGTACTGGACTACATGCTATCATAAGGAGATCCCAATGAGCTTTAAACACACACTTGCGTGGAATAAATATCCCGATGAGCTAGACACATCTGCATTAAGACAAGCATTCGATGCTTCAGGCAAAACAGGTACTTATTCCAACAGGAATACCATTAAACAAGCAAATCCTAGCAAGAGTCTGCTAAAAGCAATATATCACCTTCTCCCCGGATCAAAATCAAATATTCTAAATATAACTGTAGATACCAAGCCAGATGCATCAACTTTACAAATAATATTCTTTTCATCATCCTCAATAAATACTTCTTACTGTACACAATATGAGTACGCAGACTATTCACACACTGCAGAATTGATACACAAATGCCCTGGATTTTCAGGTCACAATCTTTGTTATCATTCAGTGATTACAATAGCTATAGCATTACTTCACTTCAAACCAGATTCCGAGTTCAGCAAGTCTTTTAGAGAACTGGTTACACACATAAATCAACATGGTACAAACCTTGTATCAGATAACTTTCTGATAGAAAAAATAATAAGAACTCATGATGAACTTTACTTTGATATAATAGGCGATATTGTACCTTCTACTGAAGACAGTCTTACATTAAACAATTCAGAACCTTCTTTCTTCACTGGAGGACAATTCATAGATATCCATAATATCAAAGGTACTTTCACCCTTCCAAAAATAACAATGTCAGAAGATGAATTCCATACCAGTATCATTTCCTTAGAAGAATACATATTGAATTCATCTTCATTTTTTGGATAGTTTCTTTCTCAATCAGATAGAAACTGATCATCAAATTCCTGCTCTGCAATATACCAATTTTCTTCACTCGAATTATTTGGATTATCTTCTCCGATTTGATATGCTCTTTCGGATACCCATTTTCTCTTTTCAGCAGCTCCATTTTGGATATCATAATAAAACTGATCACGAGCGCAATTAAAAGCTTCTTCTACAGATAAATATGGTTGTTTCTTTAAGATCTCTGATGCTCTATACCCGATTTTATCCAGAATTCGTTTTTCATATTCACTTTGGTCAAATGAAGTATTGAAATCGTTTAGCCAATCAAAATAAGCTCTATCACTAATGAATATTAATTGTGCATATTTCTGTCTTGCGATTTTGGGCATAAATGGGAGCAGAGTATCAGCATAATTTTCAGTATCAGGATAAAAGTCGTTTTGCTTGTAATATTCTTCTTTTGCTTTCAGCCAGTAATCTATTGGATTATTTTTTGCGGCATTGTAAAGGAAAAAAGCACTAATCCTGATTTCCGGCTCTAATATTTTCCTTGCTTCTTCTTCTGTTATGTTTTTCCAATGCATCTCCTGTTTTACTCTGTAACTCAAATCTTTCTCTGCCTGTAACCAATATCTCACACTATCACCATAGTCATTTTCTCCGCTCTACCATATTAACGTTATCTATAGTAATTAATATAGGATTCTTTCTCTGCTTTTATTTTAAAATTCCTATAGACCTTTTTTTGTTATGCTTTAAGAAAAGCGCAACCGGCTATGTGAATAAGACTTGGTATTGCATCAATTAATTGGCTCAAAATACAATTCAACTAAGCCATTTTAGTAGAATTTGTTAAGTTTTTTCTTGATTTTATTGCAGATACTAGTATCTTGACAACCTGAAAAGAAGCTGGTCCTAATATCGGAAATACATATTCAATTATTAAATTAGCAATTAATGAAACAACTACTTCTTTAGAAACAGCTGTGGTAGAAGATATCATTATTTCTTTTATTTTATGAGGTAGACTCCTTAATTCAAATATACTCTTTTCTCCATTGATTTTTTCTTCATCACTTGCATCTGATTCATCGTTTGCCTCAAAAAGCAATGGACGATCTTCAACGAGTTTTTTAGCAAAAAACTCTAATGTTTCATAATCCCTTTCAGCAATGAGAGATCGAATTTCTTTTTCAAATGTATCAACATGATCACTTTCAATTTCTTTATCAATCCTTTTGAAGTCAAAAGAAAGAGTACGCAATTTGTCGTAATTGTTGTCTAATCTTTTATTTATTTTCTCTAATGATAAACCCATCAGATGTTGAGATTCTTCGATTTTATCAAGTCTATTATTCATTTCTTCTTTAAATTCATTTATTTGCTCTGGGATATTTACGTGTGGGAGAAATGAAATTATAGATGCAAGAAGCCCCATTTGAATCTCAACTCTTAAGTAACTCTTGATCTGATCGATTTTATCAATAATTTCTGTGTTGTCGGCAATCTTTGGAATCTTGCTTTTCAGAAAAAGAACTACAAGATCAAGATTCATTGCCATAAGTTCTTGATCTTCAACTTCCCATTCTTGGATTTCCTTCTTCACTGGGTAAACAATAGCTTCGGCAGGAGTTCCTTTTGCTTCTTTGCAAGCTATATCTATCTTTTCCTTAACTTCATCAATGAGCACTTTAATATTTTTCTTAAATGATGGTCTAGCAATATTGTACAAATCATTTATAGCAGGTGTTTTATTTTTATTTTCATCCATTAATCGATCAATATGAGTGCAGATACTTGAGCAATGTTCAAATAATTCCTGATGCCTAATACCAAGCTTCTTTGCTTTTTGTGCAGTTTCAAGAACTTCAGCCAATTGTTCAACAGCTTGAAGAAGCTTCGTTTTACTTTTCGAATCTCTAATTTCATTTTTTGCAGCTGTGATATAATATCCAATTTCTTTCCTTGAACTTGCTTTTTTGAACAGAACAGCATCAAAGGAACGATAAAAAAAACGACAAAACTTAGCAGGATTGTTATAATTGCCTACCACGATATCAATATAATTTCCCTCAAGAACAGCATTATCAAAATAATTTATCGCATCCTCCAATATTTTCTGAGCATCAGCTTCATCTTTGGATTTTGATGCTTTATATATGCAAATTCTACCTAGAGAGTAATATGCACATGGTCTAACATACAGATTACTATCATCTGTTAGCCGCTGTAAATCAGCTAACACAATTGGCATGTATTCTTCAGGAAGAAAAGAAAAAGTAAACCCAAGGGAACGAGCAACTTGATGTCGAATTATCCAACTACTATCATTTGTTAGTCTATGGAAAACATCCAAAGCTTCATACTTATCAGCAATGAAAGGATAAACATGACCAAAGACATCAGCAGCTTTTTCTCTAACACACAAGGATTCATCATTTGTTAGCCTGTGCAAATCATCCCAAGCAGCAGAACGATATGGACTATACTGAAAAACAGAACCAAGGGCATAAGTGACATTCTCTCTAATATCTGAATATTCATTAAAGGTGAGACTATGTAGATCATCCCATGCTTTTAACTTATTAGGAGCATATTTAAAAACAGAACCAAGGACAAAAGTAGCACTAACTTTAACTCGTAGATTCTTATCATTTACTAGCCGGTGTAAATCTTCCCAAGCAGACGACTTATCTGCTAAGAATTCAAATTGTTCTCGGAGCAATTCTAGAGCTGCAAACTTATCGTCTGTATTTTCACTCAGACTTAGTCTGTGAATTTCCTCCGGATTAACTATCATGTAGATTATAACCCACATCAAATACAAATAATTTATGATTGTCTACTTTGACTACACTCATATAAAAAAGCATATACATAGTGTGGTCAAAAAATAAACAATGAAATATAGGATAGTTCATAATCTTGAATTGCATATACAATCAGAAAAGTATCAGCTGAAAAAAACAAAGAGGAACAAATGAACCAATCCAGTGATAAAAAGTATTATCTGATGAAAGTAATAGATGTAGGACAAAAAGCACCTGTATATCCAAAAAATATAACCTATGCTATCAGTTCCATTGTTCCATGGACTCTGAGCGAGAAAAAAACAAAAAAAGGCTGGCTTGGAACACTTAACAATAGTTCCGAATATGCACTTGGAGAATTTGGTTCGTTTGAATCAGCTTTCGGTGAGATTCCTGTGAATTTCTCAGATAGAAAAGATATGACAGTGACTGATCCAGACACCGGAAGAGATATTATTGTGTATCAGTACTACGATCCCAGAGATGTATGGAATGTAACCGATTGGCTTAATTCAGGCAATTACATTGTAGGAATAGAAACTGGCGAATATACAATACAAGATGTAGTAGACATATTACTTAGAGAAGCAAAAAATGAAAACATCATACTTGAAGGAAATATCGAAGAAGAAATTGAGCAATGTCTTGAGGACAGAAAATGTCTGTATTTTGAATAGTGGCAATTTTATATATTATAAAATACTTCTTATTATATTACCCGAGGAAAATCAATGAGTATCAAAGAAACCCAAAATCCAATAGAAATCTCAGATGATAACTCCTCGCAGCTATGTGAAATCGCACAGGAAATCAAATTAAATCTAGAGAAGTTAAAAGTAGACACTTCAAAAATTGACCTGCCGGAAGATATCCTGAACGAACCCATTGAGATATTGCTATACCTCGCAAAGAATGAAAAAATAGATCCATGGAACGTTGATATCATTACCATAACCGATTGGTTCTTTTCAATGCTGAAATCCATGGAAAAAATGGATATCAGGATATCTGCCCGGACATTAATGCAGGCATCCATACTTCTACGAATAAAATCGTCTTCAATTTCCCTGGACGATGAAATAGATTTTGAACTTCCGGCTGATCCTGCAGACCAGCAGGCACTTATTGATCAGGACCTCGAACATGAGTATTCTCTGCCTTCTACATCACGCAAGAAAGTATACATATCACTTGACGACTTGCTTGATGAATTATTAATCGAAACAACGGAACCAGACACACCTGCAGATGAATACCTGAAACCAGGATTTGATGATCCTATATTAATAACAACGGATTCTGTTCTTGAAATTGCTCACGAAGAAGATATACTTGGTCATTCTGAAAGACTAAAAGAAAGATTAGACCAAATATTTCTTGAGAATGAGTTTATAACATTATCTGAAATAATAAATTCAGGAACAGAAAGTCCATTACTGATATACTTAGCATTGTTGTTCCTTGCTAACGATAAGAAAGTGCATTTAACTCAAACAGAACTTTATGGTGAAATATATATCCGCATGCCACAGGAAATTGAAATACAGGTGATCACATGAGAAGAGAACCATATCACATCGACCTTCTGATAAGTATAATTCTTCTCAGTTATTCAACTATTGAGTGGAATTACATAACTGACACAGTACAAGCAACTACACTTGAACCCCTCCCTACATTATCTGATATTCTAATAGGATGGAGTGGGATATTTTCATTGATAATTGCTGCTATTATGATGCTTTTTGGGATTGTCGAGTTTATCGACATCAAGATTCTGAGATCCCATCAAAAATACATTTCTTAATCTTTTTTTTGCTATAATATCTGCATCTTTACACGAATACATCCTGACCATTCTTCTTTTATCTTCTTTTTTTCATCTTCTAGAAACACCTGCTTCTAAAATACACCAACAAAAAAAACAAACATAAAATGAATTATTTAGAGGTGTAATTATGCAACAATTAGTTTTAGATTTCTTCGAGTCAGGAGACCAAACAAATGTATTTCCCCAAACGGTGGATATGCCATTGGTTCCTGAAAACAATATTAGTACAGACATTAAGATGATCATTGGAAATCCGATTAATAATGAGAATTCTCTTACAGCCGAATCTACCACAGTAACTGAAACCAATGATTCAGAAGACATATCCAATGAAGTACCGGAGACTCCAACAATTCAAGATGAAGATCCAGTACCTGAAAACAATGCGCCATCCAAAAGGAAAAATGCAATCGATTCAATAAAAGCTAACCATGAATTAATTGATGGAAAAACAAACGACGAAGCTATCCAGGCAATTATTGAAAGACTGGACACAATGAAAGAAATAAAAGATACCCGTAACATGGGAATTGTCAGTGTTCCTGCAGGTCTCCTTTTAAGTTACTCTATCAGTGGTTCTACTTTCGGTACCATCAGAGAAAATGAAAATGATTTCGTAGAGAGAATTACAATTGCTTTACCAAAAGAAATAAGAGGACTTCCAGGGAGACTGAGAAATGCAATAGATCGAGAATTGGATAAACTCGGTGTTAAAATATTCGCCAACATCAGATTCATTCCAGAACATAATCTGGTAGCTGTAATGAAGGTATTTGAAAATGTCAAAGAAGAAGGTATTGGAAGGGACAACAAGTATTCTGTAAAGAATGTAATTGATACAATATGGGAACATAAGGATAAAATCAATTCAAATGCAGCAAGACTTGGTATAAGCAAGTTTCAGCCAATAAATAACTATGATTCTCTCCAAAACAAGATAGAAATTCTAACTTTCTTCATTGATACATCACTAGGAGAATCTAAACTATCACCTGAAATCGTAGATCAGGTGATACAAACAAAGACCGAACAGATAGTATCTCAGCTAAACGAGAATTTGAAAGCTCAACTTGAAAAGATTGTATCATCATTAAGCAACACAGTGAAAAAATCACATGACAAAGATGGAAAAATCAATGGGAAATCAATTAATGCAATTAAAAGAGAAATCGAGAACATTCGTTCCTTGCATCAGAACAGAACTCCGGAAATCGATGCTCTCTTAGACGCTTCAGAAGGTCTGCTAATGAGATCCTTGCTCGAACAGCCGAAACAGACAGTAAGGACAACAAAGAGTAAGAAATCCATACCATCAAAGAGATCATCTCCAAAAACAACTGATAAAATGGACATAAAAACTCAAGAAAAGAAAGAAGACTTATCTCTGGGAGATGCAATATTAGATTGTCTATGATTTCCCAATAATTTATCTGAGGTAAAATAATGGAACCTTCATTTATTCATCATGAAACTGTCCTTGCAGGTCTCAAGGAAATATTTAATGGAAAAACAAAGGAAAGCGTTACGATATTTGATCCATCCATCAAAACAATGCTGTGCCTGATTCCATTAACAGAAAACGGTATTACTTTACTCGAAGGAATAATGGGTATAGGAAAAGGAGTATCAACAAGAGCAATCCAAAAGGTTTTCTTCAAGGACCAGAAAATAGGATTGCTTCAATGCGATCCTGACAAAAGACAGGAAGAATCCCTGTATGAAACTGCAGTAACATCAAATACACATTATAATTACGATAAATCTGGCCAGCTGACAAATACACAGCAGGAATATGATTTTGATCCAAGAGCAATGGATTTCGTAACTCAGCCAATTAAGTTCGTAAATGAGGCCAACAGAGCAAGTAAATCACTTCAGGATACACTCTTACGACTATTCCAAGAGCAAGAGCTCGAATATAAGGGTAAAATATTCAGGTCTCCAAATCCATCAATCACTATATTCGACCAGAATCCTGTACACATGCAGAACGATGGTCGCAGGCTGGAACCTGCACTGGAGGATAGAATAGATGTTAAGATCCCAATGTGTGCTCCTTCATTGTTTACGATAATTGCTACCCAGACTATAAAAACGTCTGATAAGACAGCTGCAGAATTACCTTCTCTGCTGTCATACGTGCAAATGACAGAGATATATGAAGATATAAGAAAAGTACATATCAAGTCCGAGGACATTTATCTGTTGTCAGCAATTACTCAGTTGTTCTTTGCATGTAAACATCGCAGAGACATTGCAAATGAAATCTACAATGAAAATATAAACTGTAAGGCATGCAGTTTTGATAATGGACTTTGTGCTCATGTCAAATACCCCATAGGGCAGAGGTTCATTGAATCAATCCTCAAATTCTCGAAAACCAAAGCATGGCTTGAGAAGAGAGATACAGTATCTATAGACGATATAATGTTCATAATGCCTTATGCATTGAACCATCGTATTACATTGCAACCAGAAACAATGTCCAAGTATGTTGATGCACACACATGGATAGTAGAATATGCAATACCCAAAGTAGAACAGCAAAAACAACATTGCCTGGATATTCTTAGTAAATATCAGCAGGCAATAGCAAAACCTGCATCAAGTATAATCGAAGAAATGTTCAAGTACTCAAGACAAAACATGCTGTACCTGAACACACTTATCGATATTCTAAGAATATATGCAAACACCAGTACAAGAGATCTTGAAGATGTTATGAGTATACTGGAAACACAACCAAAAGACGATGATTTCCAGTTATTAGAACAGAGGATCAAGTCCTCTCAAACCTTTGCCATGCCAACAGATAAAAAACCGGATATTCAAGTAATATGTGATACACTTTCGACAATGGTACCGATGAGAAATTACGAAAAGATTCTCTCCAACAGGGAATCCATAGAAACCCTTCTAAAAAAATATAATGAGAGAAAAGAAAAGACATTTAAATTCGATAAAGAAGTCTTTTCTAAACAAGTATTCCCTGAGTTTGTAAATCTTGGAACTACCAAGAACAAGACCAATATTCAGGAATCATTGACTACAGATGTTTCATTTACCATGCTTTCAACAACAATAACAATTACTCATCAAAATGATATTGTTATGGTTAATCTCAAGAGCGAGAAACCCGATAGCATGACAAAAATCACATCAATACTTGAAGATATTCCAGCTTATGCCTGAGTTGCATCAGGATTCATAAGATAAACAGGAGACATCAGCGTTACACCTCTCTTAAATATGTCTCCTGTATTTGATTTATAATACTGCTTTTTTTTTAAAAAAAAACAAACACTCATTACCAAATAATCAAGGTAATCACATGCAACCTAAACAGCAATCATTAGATGGATCACTTGTAGTTACTATGCCTCAAGTCCGGACAACGGATGGCCACTTCATAGAATGGAACAAAGAAGCTATCGTGAACCAGCTCCTCAAAGAAACAGTCCTTTGTGAAAAGTACTATGGAATTACAGCAATCACAAGAGAAGAAGCACAAAATATAGCAAAGGACGTTGAGAAAAGTATTTTGAAAATGAATCTTTCTGTTCTCTCAGGCCCTCTCATTAGAGAAATTGTCAACATTAAGCTCCTTGAGTCAGGTCATCCTGAATGGAGAAAAATATCTACTCGTGTTGGAACTCCTGTATTTGATGCATGTGAAATCGATTTAGGTAACGGTTTTGAAGTAAATGAAAATGCCAATTTACAGTGTAATGCTGAAACAGCTCACAAGAAAAAAGCCGATAAGATCTCTAAGGAACAGTATCTTTTACTATTCCCTCAGGAAATCACTGATATGCACCTAAAAGGTGACATTCATATCCACGATCTTGAATACTTTGGAACCCGGCCATTCTGTCAGGATTGGGATCTGAGATATTTCTTCTACTATGGCTTGATGCCGGATGGAAACGGAACGAAAGCAAGTGTAGCAGGACCTGCAATGAAAGCAGAAGTTGCAATCCTTCATGCAGTAAAAGCACTTGGAAGCGCACAGACAAACTTTGCCGGAGGGCAGGGATTCTACAATTTCCTTACGTTCCTTGCTCCTTACCTGGAAGGCAAAGAATACAAGGAAATTGAACAGCTAATGCAAATGTTCATCTATGAAATGACACAGATGATGGTTGCTCGTGGAGGACAGCTGGTGTTCTCATCAGTTCAGCTTTCTCCGGGAATACCAAGTATATGGAAAGATATTCCAGCTGTATATATGGGAAAGGTCTGGAATGGTCTCGATAGCCCATTAAAACGTACATATGGTGAGTTTGAAAGAGAAGTAAGGTTATCCTTCAAAGCTCTAATGAATGTCATGCTACAGGGTGATTATTGGGGCAAGCCATTCAGTTTTCCAAAGCCTGAGATTTCTATAGAACCCGATTTTATGCAAGAAGACACATTATTCAACAAAACCCATCCAGAACTCCCCACATATGAAGAATTATACACGACTGCATTTGAACTTGCTTCAAAGTTCGGAACTCCTTACTTTGATAACCAGCTTCCTGAATACAGACGTTCAAAAGGCGGGATTTCTTGCTATCAATGTTGTGCTTATCAATTTTCCGTAAATGAAGAAGATGATAACGAATTTGAAGAAAAAGTACTATTCAAGGAGGGTAAGCATTTCTCAATGGGATCATGGCAGGTAGTATCACTCAATTGTCCAAGAGCAGCTTACAAAGCCAATGGTAATGATAATCTCCTGATAGCAATCCTCAAGAAACAGATGGATGATGCAGTCAAAATATTCAACATCAAGAAAAACTGGATGAACCAGGTAATAACTGCAGGTAGAATGCCATTCATTACTCAAAGACCAAAAGATCCCAATACAAATAAAAAGGGAAGCATTGCAGTCGATCTGAATGCATTGGTTTATACAATCGGTGTTATAGGAATCAACGAAATGGTTCAGGTCCAATGTGGGTGCCAGCTACATGAATCACACATTGCCATGAAACTTGCAATAAGGGTAATGACAGAAATGGAAATGTATGCAAAAGAACTGTCTGTAAAGCACGGTATGACAATTGCTCTTGCAAGAACACCTGCAGAAACAACATGTCAGAGATTTGCTGTATCCGACCTGCTGAACGAATCTTATAGAAAAGATGCAATCCGTGTCATCAAAGGAGATATTGATACAGCTCTCAGGCAAAGAAACATGACAAGAGATCTCCCTGTATACTACACAAACGGAACACATGTACCACCTGGAGCAAACATATCAATTATAGATAGAATCAAGGCGGAGCACACGTTCTTCCCAATAGTTGACGGAGGAAACATTCTCCATATATGGCTTGGAGAAAGCTCTCCGGATGCAAAAGGACTCAAAGAATTTGCTATGAACATTGCTAAGAACACGCAGGTCGGGTACTTTGCATTTACAAAGGATCTGACTATCTGCAGAAATGATTCTCACGTAATGCCAGGATTACACAATACTTGCGAGAATTGTGGATCCAATAATGTAGAACACCTTTCCAGAGTCACTGGTTATATTCAAGCAGTTAGCGGCTGGAATGCTGCAAAGAAACAGGAACTTAAAGACAGGCAAAGGTATGATCCTGAACATCTGAGGAATAAGAATACGAAATCACCAGAAAAGAAACCATCTCTGCAGATACAGACATAATATATTTTTTTAGGTGAACAATAAAAACACAAGTTATTTATACATTGGGAATAATTTCCCAAATACAGTAACATAGAATACAGAGGAAATAATATGCAGATGTCTCTATTAGGTATCTTCGTTGTTTTTGTACTAGGACTACTTTCACCGATTTTTCTTGGAATGATATTTTCTGTCACCCAAAAGAACTATCCAAAATTTGAACACAAGTCAACATTTGAGATCGAAACGAAAAATGGAGACAAAATTATAGGAGCTCTTCCTAGTTTCCGTGACCATATCAGAGTGATGATTGGTAATAAGCCTATCTTTGTAAATCCAAATGATATCAGAAACATAAAAGTGGTTAATAGTGCTAATAAAAGCAAATAGTTCATTTTCTCATGCAAAAATTGGATGCAAATATCAAATATATGGCTTGAAAAACGATATCATTTATTTCTCATATTATTAATTTACTGTAAAGCTGCTTAAATTCAAAAATCCGATCAACTACAAACTTAGAAGGAGTTACTTGAGCTTCATATGACATGAACAATGGAATTAATGGGATGGAAATTTTTAGTTTTCTCTCTATTCCAAGAGGAGAATACAATTCATCAAGTACATCTTTAATCTCATCCTTCATTTCAGGAATTTTATCTTGAATATTTTCTAATCTCTGTTGGATCAGATCAAGATATTCTTGTGAATTTGGCTGTTCCATTATCTGTTTCGTCACTTGCTCGACATTAATACTCAGATTATCGATTTTCGTATCTACTTGTTTTACATCAACTTTTATTTCATCTACTGTTGATTTGATATAGTTTATATCTTCAGATAGACTCATGTTTTTGATCAATGGAAATATCATACCTAGAGCTTCAAACACATCCTCTGGTTTTGTATAATTTTCCATAGAATTAACTTTTGAGAGTAGTAACTGATTTTTAGGGATGTCAGGTATCATAATCTTCATCATATCGATTAGATTATAGAAACTCTTTTCGATATCTTCCTGACTTTCAATTTTCCATTTTTGTATTTCCTTGTTAATAGAACAAGCAACACCTTCAGCAGGAGTACCTTGTGTTTCCTTGCAGGTTATCTCTGCTTTCTCTTTGACTTCATCTATGAGTTCTTTGATGTTTTTCCTAAAGGATGGTTTGTTTTTCTCGTATATGTCGAATATAGCAGGTATATTATCTTTGTTCTCTAACATTAATTGGTCAGCACGATTACAGATATCTGAGCAATGTTTTAGTGTTTCTTGCCAATCATTACCAGATTCATGAGCATGGTGTGCCATTTCAAGAGCCTCAGCTAACTGTTCAATTGCTTTGATGAGATTTTCTTTACTTTTAGATCCTTCAATTTCCTTTTTTGCAGCTGTAATATATTTCTCAATATTGTTCTTTGAGTTATTTTTTTTAAACAAAACTACATCAAAAGAACGATAGAAATGATTACAAAACTTTGCAGGATTTGAATAACTACGTTCATTTGTAGCAGTTTCAAAATATCGAATCGCTTCTTCAAACAAAGTACGTGACTCATATTCGATTTCTGATTTAGATGCTTTATAAATACATATCTTACCCAGGGAATGATTTGCATACATTTTCGCATCTGAATATTTATCATTTGTTAGTCTATGTAAATCAAACCACATTGTAGACTTGTATTCTTCAGGAATATAAGAAAAAGCAGAACCAATAACCGAAGCGGCATTACTTCTAACGTTTAATTCTTCATCATATGTTAGTTTATGTAAATCAGAACAAGCTTCGGACTTTAATTCTTCAGGAATGTACTTAAAAACATAACCAAGGCTACTAGCAGCAACGCTTCTAACATATGAATTATCATCACATACTAGCCTATGCAATTCGAACCATGCAACAGACCTATTTGGAACATACTTAAATGCATGACCAAGAGCAGAAGTAGCCCGACTTCTAAGATACAAATTATCATTACTTGTTAGTGTCTGGAGATTAGACCAAGCAATGGACTTATCAGGAATATATTCAAAGGCATAACCAAGTGCATTAACAGCATATTGTCTAACATCAAGATCTTTATCATTTGTTAATCTTTGTAAATCTAACCAAGCAGCAGACTTAAACTCCTCAGGAATGTACTCAAAAGAATAACCAAGACCTAAAGCAGCATTCATTCTAACCATCCAATGCTTATTTTTTGTCAGCTTATGCAGGTCATTCCAAGCAGCAGATTTGAACTCCAAAGGAATGTGTTTAAAAGCATAACCAAGGGTAGAAGCAGCATTCTTTCTAACATCCTTATCATCATTGCGTGTTAGATGATGTAGATCAGTCCATGCAACAAACTTGTCAGGAACATGTTCGAAAGCATAACCAAGAGCATTTGGAGCATTATTTTTTACAATCGAATTCTTATCCTGTGTCAATCTATACAAATCAATCCATGCGGATGACTTGTCGGGTAATGATTCAAAGTGATCCCTAAATAATCTAAAAGCTATAAGTCTATCATTTACATCTTTACTCAAACTCAACCTATGGATTTCTTCCTGATCTACCACCATATATAATTACACTCCAGAATGAGTATAAATAATTTTGGGAACTAAATTTTCACCAAAAAAAGCACACTATTTTTTGTATCTAAGAGGTGTGATACTTGTTACAAACTACATTAATCGAATTTCTCGATCAGATCAGTTCAAACCCTATTCTCCCAAAGTCCGATCTTATTCCAGAACCAATAACTGAAGAAATAAAATCAATATTAAGAACAATTAGTCCAGACGATCCAAACTACAGGATCTTCGAGATGCAGGAATCCCGTACACTTACCAGGGAATATGCACTCCATAAGTATAAACCTCTTGGACTTACTGTTAAACTGGAAGGTTCCCGTGGGCTTCCTGACATGCATAAGAAAAGGGAGCTTAACAAAGGCCAGTTCTTTACTCCTGCAGTTGTTGTAAAGGCTCTTACTGAATCTATGGGACTTGATAGAGCAAAGAATCTTACTATCATGGACAATTCCATGGGAATAGGATCCATGTTCCAGTTCATACCAAATAACAATAGATTATATGGAATTGAACTCGATAATAACGCATTTTCAATTGCTAAATACATCTGGCCAAATGATACAATAATCAATGATAACCTTATCAATCATACATCTTTTAAGCATGGAGCAATTCCAGAAAACGACAGATACCTGCTAACATCAAAAGAAAGAACAATGGTTGATGCTTTCATAATCAATCCCCCTTTCTCACTACAAATAGAAAAGAAAAATATCCCATTAATAAACGCAAATTGGGGGAAACTTGGTCCGAGATCGTCAATTGAATCTCATATTGCAGCTCTTGAAATTGCTCTTGAATCATCAAGAACAGTAGTTGGAGCAATTCTTCCAACATCTTTCTTTACAAATTCAAGTACATATTCATTTGAAAAATGGGCATCTATCCAGCACAAAAAATTGCTTAGAATCGATCTACCCTCTGAAGCATTCAAAGAATACGGAACAGAATGGAATTGTTCTCTTGTAGTCTATATTCCATACGACTACTGGTACAACAAACTAGAAACAATGCATCTCACCGTAGAAACAATGGAACAGCTCCCGGAAAAAATCGAGATATGGAAAAACTCCGAGGGATACAAAAAATTACTGGAAAAAATAGATACTGCAAATGAATATCCATTATATGATCTCGATCTTCAACCACATGCAGAAATAGAGTCAATATCTGTACCTTCCAAACCAACTTTATCACTTGAATATGCAAAAAAAATTCGTATATCTGTCAATGCAAATAGCTCTGGACTAGTTTTCTCTGCAAAAGACATGCTGTCAGCATTAAAACTGCAGGAAGCCATTGATTCATACGGAAAGAAATACAATCGCGGAAACCAAACAAATTTCTCGATATGGCAATGGAACTGCAGGAGAATGAACATTGTTAACGATGGTCTGGATACCATAATGCAGATGAAAGAACATCTTGAAAGAAAGGGATTGGATGTTGTTTTCGATGATCAGGTATTCAACTGGTACAAGAAAATTACTCAAAGAAAAGAACTCGAAATGACTCCTTTTGAAAAAGCGGTATATGATGAAGATAAAGGAATCTGGATTAACAAATACTCTGAAAATGGTATCAGAACCAAATATGCTGCAAAGTATGAAGAGCTTCACAAGAAACTCGATAAGCTTGGTATCGATTGGTTGTGGCCATATCAAAAAGACGATGTTATCAGAATGTGCATGAAATCCGGTGTAATGTATACAGGTGATATGGGTGTTGGAAAAACCCGATGTATAATTGCATCAATTATATTATCTGGACATGAACATGCTCTGATAGTTGTAGAATCAAGAAACATCAAAGAATTCCTCACCGAATTTAATAACTTAGGAATTAAAAACGTAAACGTAATCGATTCCAGAAAAGAATTAGATAACCTAAAACAATTCAATATTATCTCATATAATAAATTATGGACAAAAATCGACGGACTGAAAAAACCGTATATTAAAGTCCTGAAGAAAAAGATCAAATTCGTGGCATTTGACGAAGCACATAATCTCAAAGCAGCCGATTCAAATCGCTCTCTTGCAGCCAGACAAATGTTCGGAAGATGCAAGAGAATTATAGAAGCCACTGGAACGATAATTAATAATTATCCCAGAAACATTTTCTCGTTGCTGGTAGCAGCATGGGGCGATGGCACAGAACTTAATCCATACGGATATCGTTACCCTGTCGATGAAGGCTATCAATTTACTTCAGGAACTCGCAAATTTAATGAAACGTTCATCAAGACTACATGGGTATCTGAACAGTTTGCTCAAACACTCGACAAAGGCATGAGGTCCATGGAAGTACCAATGGTCAAAGATATTAATGAATGGTATAAAATGCTTGCACCAAAGATGATCCGCAGGGTAACAAACGAACCAGAAGTCAAACCATACATGAAATGTCCAACACCTGTATTTCATAACCACTTGATAAAACCAGATACTGACCACTTGTTATACTACAAAAAATGGCTGGAAAACTATGCAAAATGGTTCAGAGAACAGCTTGAAATAATGAAATATGATTCAAGCCATAACATTAGCAATGCTATTGTAATTTCTCATCTCACTAAACTCCAGTTTGCATCTACAATTCCACAAAGCAGTAAAACTGATATTCCAGGATTTGAATGGAATCATGATTCAACCCAAAAGCAAATAAAAACAATTGAACTGATTAGGAATGCTATTAATAACGGAGAAAAAATAATCGTATTCTCTGAAAGACCAGAATTCCTTAGTTACATGCACCGGATATTAAATCAGGAACAAATAAATTCAATTCTCTTCACTGGAGAAATATCAATTGACAAGAGAATAACAGACAAGGAAAAATTCCAGACATCTCCTGATATTAATGTAATGCTTGCAACTACAACATGTGGAGAAACTGCACTTAACATCCCGGAAGCGTCTACTGTAATCGTTGTCGATGTTAACTGGACTCCATCAAAAACAAGACAAGCATACTCAAGGATACTGAGACCTCAACAAAAGAAAGAGCCTAATATCCATTTTGTCCTTTTAGAAGGAACAATAGATGAATACATGAAACAATTATGTGATCTAAAGGCCAACGGAATCGATCAGGCAATAGATGAAAAAAAAGTAAGCGAATTCAATCCGGATAATTGGCTTTCTTATAAGGATTTCAGTTATAAGATGCTTACAGAAGAAGGTTTACTATAACTTTTTTTTTAAAAAAAAGATAGCAATGAGGAACGTATGACAATAACATCAATTATAGATGATGGTAGCCGAAATCATGAAGTATCACTCATATTCGCGTTACAAATAACACAAGCACAAGATGGCCTCGACCTCAAAGATGCTATCAAAAACACCATTGAAGAATTAACAGGGCATGTATGGAAATGCGAATCCAATGACAACGATTTATACATCACCGATAATGATATCTCTGGAATTGAAATTAATGGAATTCCTCTAACAAAAGAAGAAGTAAAGGAAATCAAATCCAGAGACTTCGGTATAATATGTGAACACAAATATGGTTGGGGCTCTATTATAGTTCAATTGGTTACTAAGAAAGGCCTAGATTGTTATGAATTTGTTGATTGTTGGGAAGAAGACTACATATGGGATGATCTTGACCTACATGTTATCGATAATCATCGACAAGAACTATTAAAATACATGAAGATTGAACTAAAAAACAACAATAATAACATCCCCGATGATGAAGTTTTAGAAAGTGACCTGAACAAATATGAGTTTCAGATAAACAACAGAAAAAAGTCTTGATGAAAAGATAGCAATCTTAGAAAAATGAGTCAGAATCGAAGAAATAACATAAATCATCAAGGAGAGAAAAGGGTAATGCAAACGACATTATTCGCTACTGACAATAGTAATTCTCTATCAATTACTGAAGCTGAATATCATAATAGTATCTTGAAAAAAGCTTTCGCTGAAAATGATATAAGGAAACTAGAATCCTTTGTCCTAGAAAGACTCTCAAACAACAAACAACAAATATTCCCTTCATCGATTGACACAGCTCTGGTATATATCTGCAAATTAGCAACTCCTGAAAATTCAACAAAAGCGACTTATCAGGCTATTCGATATGCTCTTTCCAGTCCATCATACGTAACACAACTCTTAGCAGTGAGAGCAATTGGGACCATAAAAAATCCTGAATTTCTTTCGATTTTGCTTGATCTATACCATGAAACTGTAATATCGGGTTATCATGATGTGAGAATAGAGATCATAAAAACCGTTGGTCATTTAGGAGATAACAGAGCTACAAGGATCTTGATACATGCATTGCACAGAGGAGTCTTCGAAGTACCTGCTGCATTAATATCCCTTGCACAAGTCGGAGACTTAAGTGCTATTCCTATCATGGAACACCTACTCGAATACAAAGACTACATCAATAAAATTCAGACCAGAGAAACCATTAAGGTAATCAAAGAAAAATACAATGTACCACTAGATTCCATTATGCTCTTGAACTGGTTTTCATAAAAACAAAAAAAGCAAACAAATACTCATAAAATCAATAATAGGTGAAACCATGGCAAAATGTATTGTATGTGGAAAAGTATTCGAGGAAGATGATGACGTATCAGCTATTGATTATGGTAATGTAATTGAAGGTGAGTTTGTTACTTATGAACATGAATTACGATTCTTATGTGATAATTGCCTTGTTCCTGTCGATGAATTCATTGAAAAGATAAAAAAAGAACGTCAAGATTCCAGAGATGGAGGAGAACAGAGAGCTCTTGATAGAATGGAAAGAGGAATCGAACTATCAGAACGTGGAAGCAATCCTTTTGCAGGTCATCCCGATGCTTTGTATGATTGAGGTAGTAACATGCCTGCAATAGAATTTTTTTGTCCAAACTGTAATCGTCAAATTGATAAAGTAATTGAAGATACTGCTGAAAAGTGGCGATACGATTGGGAAATTGAAAACAATAAGGTTGATTTTACTGATTCAACAATATGTGAAAGTAAAACATTGTATTTCATGTGTCCAGAATGCGAACATACTTCTCTAAACTTTGCGGATTTTCTAAAAGTCAATCCTTCTATTAAAGATGCCGAAAAAACAAAGGAATTGATCTGTCAAATAATGAAGACGATTAATGGAAATGACTATAATGTAGACAATATACAGTGAATATATCAAAAAATTCCAATCAAGATTAGAAGGGTAGATTTTATGGAAGATGCAAAGCCTTGGTTTAAATTTTGTTTACTTGCTGCTATAGTGAGTAGTTTGATACTTTGTATAGTTTCTTGGATTATAGATAGTTATCCAACTGGAACTGTTCCTAATACATATCTTATATTTGAATTATCTACAACAGTCATAGCAGGTGCATTTTCGTTGGCTACATTAATGTTTGGAGGTATGGGATATTCCGAAGAATTTTTAAAATTGTTTGAAATTTAATTTTATATTCTCCGAGTAAATCAATAACCACCGGTTAAAACCGGTGGTCTCCTTGCTTCAAGCTGATGAAAAACAATTAAAATTACAAACATTTTTTTCTTCTAGCTACCAAGAGAATGGCTTTCTGATTCAGAAGGTAAATTTTAAATAAAATTAGATTGTATTTGAATTATCAGGAAAGGAATAGTTTACTCTATATCATCTTCAACTAAATGAAATTATTGTCATAGTGGTAATAGAGCCTCACTAAAATTTCAGTAGGTGATGGAACTGCAAATTAAGAATAGACTTACATATCTTGGAATTGGAATATTTTACATAATCTCAATGGTACTTTTAGTATCCATGACTATAGATACAGGTTTGGCAGACAATGCCACAGTAGATACAAGTCAACTAACATCCAGCATTACAACAGCATCTCTGAAAGCCGGAAATGCAATCGCTGGCATTGAACCCGGACAGTATCCCCAATCTGCAATAACTACTTTCAGAGAAGCGATTTCCATAGCTCAAACCGTTTCTAATAATGCAATAACTCAAAGTGAAATCGATCAGGCAATATATGATCTGGAAGCTGCAGAAGCCTTGTTTGATACGGCAATGATAACATCAGTAAATAAAACGACACTATCTTCATCAATCACAACAGCGACCTTAAAACTAAGAAGTGCTGTTGCAGGAACAGGCCAAGGCCAATATCCTCAAACGATTATCAATGCTTTCAATACAACTATTGTTAATGTACAAACAATATTAAATGACCCAGATGCAACTCAGGCAGAAGTAAATCAAGCTGTTATAACTCTAAAGTCAGCGGAAGCAATATTTGACGCATCCAAAATAACTTCTGTAAATAAAACTACCCTCGCATCTGTTATTACTACTGCATATACAAAACTAAGTCTTGCTATAGCAGGAACAGAAATTGGACAATATTCCCAATCAGCAATTGATGCTTTTAATATATCGATTCTCAATGCACAGGCAATTCTAAGTAATGAAAATACAACTCAATCTCAAGTTGATCAGGCTACCATAGATCTAACTGCAGCAGAAGCTATTTTTGATACATCAAGAATTACATCAAATAACCTTACTGTATCTTGTTCCATATCAAATATCAGTGCCAGTAATATTGGTCCAAGTTGGATCAGATGGACCTGGACAAATCCCTTGAATACAAGTCTTGGATACATAATGGTTTATCTGGACAATGTCTTTGTAACTAACATTTTCAATAGCTCTATAGATTCATATAATGCAACTGGACTAGGTGAAGCAACAACTCACACAATCAGCATACATACTGTTGATACTTCAGGAAATATTGATTACACAGGAATCAATAATACAGCTACTACAATAAAGATACCTGTCATTTCTAGTGTTTCCAGTACTGAAATTACTAATACTTCGATCACATTAGTATGGAATGCTTCTAATGAAACTACCAATACCCAAATACAAAGAAATGGACTTATTATTGGAAACATTAGCGAAGAGTCATATGTAGACTCAGGACTTACGAGCAATACTATCTATACTTACAACATAACCCCTTATAATAATGGTTTTAATGGAAATACCATTAAGATTGTTGTCAGGACAAATTCATCAAATACCATTGAATCCAAAAGTGGAGGCGGTGGCGGTAGTATAGGAGGAGCTTCTACTGCAGAAGATTTCAGGAAAATTTTGATTAAAGACGTTGCCAGAAAGTTCATATTAGCAGATACTTATGTAATATACAACTTCAACAAAACTGCTGATGTCGTCCCTTCAATTGGATTTAAGGCTCTCAAAAACTCCGGAGAAATAACTACTACGGTAGAGATTCTGAATAATAGATCAAAGCTAGTAGACAGCGATCCTCAAGGAAATGTATATACTTATGTAAATGTATGGGTAGGTAAATCTGGATTTGCTACTGATGATAACATAGAAGATGGTTGGGTAAAATTCCATGTAAATGAATCATGGATGCAAAAGATGTGCTTGAGCCCAACAGACGTTAAACTGCAAAGATATGATGGCTATGGTTGGGAAGAACTACCCACTATTCCAATAAATAGTTCTATAAATAACACATATACAGCTCAAACTGATGGATTCTCATCGTTTGCTATCACTGGTGAGCAGACAGCTACATCCAAACCGGATGATGTATATGCACAAACAATGGTACTAAAAACAAAAAGTACCAGGAATGATAAAAACACTACAAATAGCTCCAACACCACAGATACACAACCCGAAAAATCAAATCTTCCAATATATGCTGTCGGTACATGTATGGTAATGGGATTATTTGCAGGTGGATTCGTGTTCCTTAAGAAACACTAATCCACTATAGATTTTTTTTGTTAGTAAGAAGTGATTAATATGGAATTTGGATACACGAGAAGAGTACAAGAAAATTATATCGATTTAGATCGGATGTCGAAAGATGGTAGGATAGACCGAGAGGTCGAAGGCTCTCCAAATGGATATTATCCAGTTGTAGTTGTACCACAATATCTCATTGGTAAAAAAGTACTGATTATTCCCGTATCAGAAGAAAATATTCCTCTGGATCTAATGAGCATGGTAGAAGACAAAACAAAACATGATTAGTGGTTCATTCGATTGTATAATAAAAAGCAACAAAAAATCCAGACAAAAAACAAATTGGAGATATACAATGTCTAATATACAGAACGAAATTAATACAAAATGGCTATCACTAACAAGCGAGCAGCGAAAACAAATAGATGACTGGATTACTTCCCATATAACTATCAACCAGGAAGTTGCTGAAACGTGTGAATCTACCAGCTCACTGATATGTGAAAGTGATTTCATACAAGAAGAACTTCCACAATACGAAGCTGGAGATGTTCAGGAATCATCTGTCAGAGAAATATCATCGTTTGTATGTGATCTATGTGGAGATTGTATTAATGTAGATGATGAAAATATAAGTCATAAGATCCTTGAACATGTATTGATTTTCCACATTGATACAATACTTAACAATCCTTCGTAAAATAACGATTAACGGAAAATATACCGAAGTTAATGACAAATTCAAAATACATTGCATGCTACTGTGAATTGCCCTAAAGATACGATCAACAACCGGTTCTTTTAGAATTGAAGATAAGATGGAGATAATATTTCTATTTTTTTCGGATTATCATATTTGACTTGTGTTTCGAATACATATCCAAAAAGTTTGGTTTTTGCATAGATTTCCTCACATCCATCTATAGGTTCTGGTTTAGATATTAATCTCTTAAGGGATTCCTTTGACCACAGACTTCTTATCAGATCATAATCAACTAATAATGAATTAATCTCTGGATTGAGCAGGTTCATCAAAAAAAGAGATGCCAACGCATTTTGAGTTGATTCAAGCGTTGCTACTTCTTTATTTACAAATCTATCGTGTTTTAGTTTCGTATAAGCCTTCCACCATCCAAGAGCCGTATATTCATTGTTTCCCCATTCAGAAAAAGGAACAATTGGCTCAGATGTGATCAAGTTAAATACTGTTTTTAAGGAAAGATTGTAACATGGTTCAAACAAATGGTAATAATCCTTTATTGTGATTTTATTATCCTCATATTTTACTCTAGAAGCTATTGCAACAGTATTTTTATCTAAAAAACCGCAAAATAGAGTTCTTTTTAAAAAAGAATCAAAAATACTCCCGATCCTTATTAGAAGATCAGCAAAATGAACAGACCATACATTATAATGCGCAGGGACAGCAGGCAAATACCTTAAACTATTCATAAATTCCTGCTCTAGATAAGTGTATTCATCCCATATCGAGACAGGATCAAGAGTTTCATTCGTACTCATATTAATCAAATAAGATTATAATTAATATATAGTTGTTCAAAATGAACCATTAAAAAAAGTTGATAAAATGCTTGATTTTGATATCGAACAGATCAGGGAACGATTAATTCTCGCATCAGAGACAGGTGATTCTAAATCATTCGTTAAAGAAATGGACAATCTGTTGGATGCAGGTTATACGAAAATCGAATATTTCAAAAGAATGGTAGCTCATAACGGAGACCGTTTGGAAATATCAGTATTTCATCCTCAGAAAAGGTTAACAATTCGGTCTATTAATGGAATTTTCAACCATGCTCTTTTTGGGAAATATTATGGAATATTTCGTGCTAAGCCTCCAATTGATACAATTTTCAAGCACTATAATGAAATGTCTCCTGAAGAATATGAATGGGTGTCTGATGTTTAGTTATTCAAAATCACTAAAAAAACCACACACAATGTACTATGACTACAGACCATTCATTACCTGAAGAAACGATTCTCCAAAACAAGAATAGAATAATAGAACTTCTGAAATCGACTGAAAGAGAAGGTATCGATAACCTAATTGTTTTCATGCAAAGTCCTGAATGCAATTTCTTTGAAGCACCTGCAAGCAGTAAATTCCACCTGTGCAAAAAAGGAGGCCTTGCTCAACATGTTCTCAATGTGTACGATGCACTACTGTATCTTGAAGAAAAGTATAGCCAAATCAAATTCTGTGATTCTCTCATCATTATTGGTATTTTACATGATTTTGACAAAGCCCTAAATCTATACAGGGAAAAGTACACCAAAGCAGGAGCACGGAGCCAAAACCCATACGAAAAAGAAGATATTTTTCCGATGGGACACGGTGAGAAAAGCGTAATTCTGCTTCAGAAATTCATAACCTTAACAACGCAGGAAATGATGTGCATAAGATGGCACATGGGGCCTTATGATCCTTCATACAGGATGTACGAATTCGCAATTAAAGATAAATGCCCTGAAGCATTCATTGTATATTTCGCAGACCATCTTGCTACATTGTATGTAGATGATGCAGAAACACCACTGGAAATTACAGAAACAATTCCACCGATAACGGAGGTTGTCACATGACTATAACCATAGATAAAGAAAGAAATCTCTTTCTTTTATTCCATGATCTGTCCGATAAACCATCAAAAGAGAATGCTACCTCTGATACTGAAATTCATGAATTTCCATTGATAAGCGGATATGTGTGTCCCGAATGCGGTAAAGTGATCAAAGCCTATTATACCGGAGTTCCAGATCATTTATTGAACTCATCAAGTTCTACTCAACTAAATCCTTATTTGCATTTTGAAAAGAAATCTTATGGGAACAAGATAATTAGCTCTAAAGAAGGTTTTTGCAATGGAGGATCCTACTTTATCCTTCAAGGCCATGAACACTTCTGTAAGCTGTACATAGTAGATTCTCCAGGGATATTGAACGCTTTGAAAACGATTTGCAGTAAACATTGCTTTGATGAAGTACCTCCATTAACTGATGAGCAATTAGAACTTGTTGCAGCTAAAATATTTGATAATAAGGTATCCGGAATGTTCCTTGTAAATGATATTTGCAACGTAGATGAACCATTATTAGCCATTGATCTCAAAATACTTGGTATCTCTACGACATCCTATTATTTCAATGACAATATCGTCAAGTACGTTGCTCAATATATATAAAAATCCTTTTTTTTTGCCCTAACTATGCTTAATTAATGGTTGATAATTATCCATTCCGATAAAAAGTTATTATTATGGGCAACTAGATTATTATATAATAGGTTTTTTATGAAATTGAGTCCCATTTACAGACATGGATTATTTTACAAAACAAAAATGCACTCAATTCAATTTTTTGTTTTCACATACTAACGGAAGCTAGTGTCACACTCTACAAAATTATTTATTGTATATATCAAAAACATATAAAAAATTTCTAAGACTGTTTTGTTATATACTGCCTTATAGCATATTTATATTCAAATTATCATTTGTCAAATGAAAGCAAATGCTTATATATGACTATCTTTTACATTGATTTGTAGAACATAAAAAATCTACAGAAAAAAGAACCGCGCAGTAGATACAAATGATAATAGTATTAACCGGAGGTCTAGTAACCACAATAAATATAATGCGCATAATATATAAATAATTAAATTTGTGGTAACAAATTTTGGTGCTGGTGGAATATAATGGTATTTGTCAATATGCTATAATAGACGAATCTATGTGTAGGTGAAATTAAATGGTACATAAGGTAGTACATTTAAGTATAATTACCGTAGCTCTAATTAAATTAGGGGCTATTGTAATAACATTAGGAAGAACAATTCTCATGCCTGGAGAAGGTACACCCCCAATTGATATAAAGCTTTCAATCCCATTGATTGATATTCTAAAATTTATCTGTCCTCTGATATTTATTAAGAGAGGATATTCGATTCATAATAACGATTCTATGATTACCATTTTTATAAATATATCCGGTATTCCAAAAGATAGGATAATACTTGATTTTACAGATGATACAATCAGCGTAACGGGGAGTTTCAATGGAAAAAGCATTTGTCACAACATCCCTCTACCATGTAAGATTGACATTGATAAAATATCATACATATTTAATAACGGAATCTTGGAGATTAACTGCCCGAAGCAAATAACGAACAAAAAAACGATTAAAGTCCAATAACTATTTTCTTTTTTTCTGTCCATTATTTTGATCGGTACGTCTGTATATTCAGTGTCAGTAGTACCCCCTTTATTCCAAATTCCTGGTCAATTGGATATATTACTCTGCAAAGTCCGTTTGTATAGCTCATCACATATCTACATGCGGCAACTCGAAAACTTTAAGATATTCTTGGACATGTGTGTTCAATTAATACTTCTGCTGTTTTCGTTTTTATAATATAATGACAAGTTGCATTAATCCTTCCTTCAGATACTTTCTTTTAATTGCAGAACATGATTTCGATAAAACCCAGAGATGTAGAAAGTACCAATAGATACTGTTTTTTGACACACGGCACATATTTTAATAATGTAAATATTAATAAATAACTTTATCAATAGATGTATTTGTTCAAAAACAATTGCAACAAAGAATTAAAAAAATGGAGGAAAAATATAAGCAATGATATTTACCTGAAAGGCTGAATGAATCAAAAACATGGATAAAAAAGTGGAGTATTATGGGAGGTAGCATAGCATGGAGCAATTAGCCGGAGGACTCGAAACATCAATTATATCAACCCTACTAACAATTGGAATCTCAGGAAAGATTCCAAGCTTTCTTGATATTGGAATCAAGATCTCAGTACATGAAATTAGTGACACACTCAGGTCTGTAATACCAGGACGCAATAAAAACGAGCCACAATACCAGATTACTACCGAAAAAGAATGTGTTATTATAACTCTAGATATTCCAGGTATACCACGAAAAAACATCTATACTGACCCCAGAGAAAAATCGGTTAGTATTATAGCAGCATTCGAAGATAGATTGTATACGAAGAATATTCCCCTAAAGGTCAGGATAGATCCCCTTTCTGAAAAAATGCGTTACTACAATGGTGTTCTTGAACTGAGGTATAAGATAGTTCTTCTTAAAAAATACATTCTTACCACTCTCTGATTTCATCTTTTTTTTCTGGTAAAATTCTCCTGTAGACTTTTTTACTTGTACTGAGTATTCCTGAACAAGAGAATGTAATAGACAGACTCAGGACAATCCGATTTTTTGGCGATATTGTGAGTCAGAGTCTATTTTCCTTAGAATCTGTATCATTAATACCTATAAATATCCTCTCTCTTCTAAGAACAACAACTGTACCCTTCGCTGTACGCCCAGATCATTAATTTTGATAAATCTACCAGTCACATTCTCCATCATTGCATCACACAATGAAACGGTAACATAATCAGTTTCATATGCCATGGTTATGGATATAACTCTTCCATCTCCATATTCACTGTAGTTGCTGTGCAGGACACTCTATGCTTATGCAAAAGGATGTAGAAAAAGGTTGAATTCGGACTGCTGGCACTATAGAAGATAAGATAGATTTCGTGGGTTCATATCATATCGTTAATATAGTACATTATCAATAGAAGGTTTTGTTCAAAAACGATTGCAAGAAATAATTAAAAAAAATGGAGGAAAAATATAAGCAATGATATTTACCTGAAAGGCTGGAAAAACAAAAAATATGGTGTTGTGGAGGTAGTTGGTATGGTAGTTCAAACTGTAGAGATGCTCAGTCAGAAGATAATTGAAACAGCAATGATATATTTGGTGTGTCAACTACTCCTCCCTGCCTTCTACGAAGTCGAGGAAGGAGCTTGAATATCATTTAAGCATTCGTATGGGTGGCTGACACACACCCCTGAGATTCTAAGATATACCTAAAATCCCGTGTTCGATGTTCGATGTTCATTGCTCCGTTTAGGTCTGCATTATTTTCATAACCACATATTTCACATCTAAATTCAAGTCGATGTCTATTGTTTTTAGATATGTGATTGCATCGTATACATGTTTGAGAAGTGTAAGCTGGATCTACAAAATGAGTAATTATTCCCGCCTCTCTTGCTTTGTATTCAATGAATGTGTGTAGTTGTCTGTACGCCCAACTACTGTGGTTATGTCGTTTCTTCTTAGGTACATTATGTATAGTACTTTCCTTAATACCATTCAAATCTTCAAGACCTATTACGGAAACATCGTTATCAATAGCGAATTTTACGATTTCTTTAGAAATTATGTGGTTTACATCTCGCATAAGACGTTGTTCTTTGCCAGAGAGATGTTTCAACATCCTCTTTGCTGACAAAGTTCCCTTCGATTGTAAACGTGCTCGCATTGACTTGTATTGGTTTCTGATATATTTGATATGACCTCCTGCAAAGAACTTACATTTCTTTTCAGTGGTTGATGCAACAGCAAGGTAGTTCATTCCCAAGTCAATACCCATGTAATTGGATGGGTATTCCAGTTCTTTTTCTGGAACTTCCTTTTCAACAGAAAGATGGAAATAATGATTACTATCCTTATGTCTTACAACCTTGGATGCTGTGAATTTCCATGTTCCATCGAAGTATTGCTGTGCATTATCATAACTTTGTATTTTGTATGGTTTCCTCCCATTATTAATGGTTGTAATAGAAACTAAATTCTGACTTATACTAAAATCTCTTTTGTAGGAAAGCGTCATCGAATACGTACTGAATGTTATTTCCTTCCAGATTACTTTTCCTTCCTTGATCTGTTCTTTCAAGGTTTTGTAGCATCCTGATACTTGTCTTGGGATGTTACAACTCATCTGGGATTTCAGTCCAATAACTTCTCGGAGATATCCGTAAACGATATTCTGCAATTTGTAAGAACCGATAGTTTTTCCGTTCTGAAAAACAACAGAAGAAGCATAGTTCATTCCATCTGAATACTTTTGCATGGTCTCTACCAGATCGTTATCTGGATTTACTATTTTCAGAATAACAGTTTTGGTCAGGATCATGCAATAACCTTCTTTCAAATATTTCAGTATATTGTTTGCTTTTTTGGTAGAAAATCGTTAGTAGTATAATGTTTTTTATGTTATAAATACTTTAATGTTAGTTGGAGTGACGCATTCCTCCCCCACCTGTCGCTACGCTTCGAGGAAGGGGACTCCTGCTATAATAGTTGAAAAGGGAATTTTCTATAATTGGATATGGCCACGCTTCTTTATAGAAGTGAATAACAACATTCCCATTAACAAATTAGTAGGATTTATAACATCAAAGATACCCAAAAACAGACGACAAAATCTGGATTATGGTAGATATATTACTCCAACTAGTGTAATTATAGATGCACCTACGCCTGGAGTTCCTCGGCAACAAATCATTATTGACTCTACTAATAGGAATGTAAAAGTATCTGCATCTTACCAACAATGGAAGTATGAATACAATATTCATTTACCTGTTTCAGTCCATCCAAAATTTGAACATGTTACTTATAACGATGGGATTCTTGTAGTAGAATTTAAGAGAAATTATAACGAGAAAAACCACGAATTTCTTACTTAACTATTTTGGCTCTCTTCAACATCGTGTGGGTAATGTCAATTTTCCCGCCATCAGATAGATCATGTTATTCCTGTATTTTTCCGTCTTTAGACCATAAGATCTTTTAAAAGCAGTTTTAATTTTATTGTTTATTCCCTCTGCAACTCCATTGTTTATACCATTCTTCATTGCTTCAAGAATTCCCTGCGCATGTTTTTTGATGGCTTTTGACACTGAAATTATCTCTGGGATATTGCTATGGGTTCCCCAATAATGCCATTTATCAAGATATTCCCTTGCTACTGATACCTCTTTTATTGTCCACAATCTTTGAAGGGCCAATCTAAACTGGTATGCTTTAGCAGTTTTTGTATCAAGGTTCTTGATAGATTCCATGATTACGTTTTCTTTCTCTGACAATCTCTCAGGGTTCTTTAACCACATAAACCTGGTATTCTTAAGAACATGGTTTTCTTTTGATTCAGTTCTTCTAACTCTATCAACTGAATCATTCATCATCTTTATCACATGGAACTTATCAAAAACGATCGTAGCTTTTGGGAAATATTCCCTGGCCCCACTTTTGAATGCAGGATACATATCCATAGATATGTATTGGATCTGTTCATGATCTACCTTGCCAGCGATCTCTGTTCTAAATTTTTGGAACACATCCTTTCCTTTTCCATTTTCGATGTGTATGACTCTTGCTTCTTCCATATCATAGAACAAAGTGACGTAGTTATGGCCCTTTTTAACAGCTATCTCGTCTACTCCGATCGTTTTAATATATGATATATCCCTTTCTTCTTTTGCTTTGTCTACATAATGACTAAGTATTCTCCACACAGAATCCTCATGAATATGTACAATATCAGCTACAGAAGCAACTGACATTTCTTTGCACATAGCAACGATCAATGCTTCAAAGAACAAGGTAAACCCCGTGTTCTGTCTGGTCCATGGAAGATCGATCAACTTCACACCATGTCCATTACACTTTATTCTGGGAACCTTTGCATGAAGATAGGTTTCGTAATGGAAGAAATCCAGGTGTCTCCATATTCTTTCTTTTGTATCATGAATAGGGCACAATTCATTACATACAGGACAGAGGAATTTGCTCCCTTTTATAAAATCAAGGTAAATATCCATCCTTTTCTTAGAAGTATCGAGATTTAGTTCTTTTACAAACCAAGGAGGGATTATTCCCAGAGCAAGTTGAATGAGGTCTTTGTCTTCCATTAAAAAGGGTTTAGATGAAATAACATATTAACTTACCCACTCAATGTTGTGGAGATCCACTATTTTTAATACTCATGACCAACAAAGAATTTTAATAAAATAAAAAACGCATACTATCATTAGAAGCATTTTTATGCTTTTACATCATATTAAGTTCAAAGATAAAAAGGATTAGCTGATGCTATTATCGAGGTGTACCCATGGAAAATGTTAGTTTTAGTGAAATTAAAGATGAATATGAAAAAGTAAATTCTCAGATTACCCCAGAGAAATATATAGAACTTGTGCAGGCCAGGATAGAAACCCTTGCCGGATTATGTGATCCAAAAACAGCTGCCTTGCTTGTTAACAATGATTTGGGGATGACAACGTCTACTCCTACACAGGACCCCATCAAGATCAAAAATATAGAACCGGATGGAAGCACTGTTCGTGTTATTGGTAAAATCATCAATGTTGGAACAGTGAGAGAATTCCCAAGGAAAGACAACAGTACAGGAAGAGTCATATCTATAACAATAGCAGACGAAACTGGCTGTGTTATTGCTTCGTTGTGGGATGAAATGGTTGAAAATATAACAGGTGGTTTTGTAAAAGTCAACGATACAATTGATATTACTGGACAAGCCAAGGATGGTGCTACAGGCACTCAAATAAACATAGGTACGAAAGATTCAATATGCATCTCGCAGGAATCTGTTCAAGCTACTATTCCTCAAAAAAAGATAAGCGAGATCAAAAATAACGAGTCTAATATCTATCTTATCGTAAAGGTTCTGAAGATCGGTGATGTAAAAACATTCAATAAGAAGAATGGCACTGGTAAACTCCGAAATATTTCTCTTGGCGATGATAGTGGAAAGGTGAACGCAACTCTTTGGAACGATAAAGCAGATTTATCCCCGGATATTAAGGTTGGTGATAGTCTCCTGATCAGAAATGCTACAGCAAAATACAACGACTTCTCTAAATCAGTTGAATTACAGATTGGTGATTCAACATCAATAGAGAAAACAAATAATAATGTGGTCTTCAAGGAGGCCTTTGTACCCATCAACCAAGTCACTGTAGGAAAGAAATACTCAATAAAAGGTAATATAATTGATATCAGTGAGATCAGAGAATTCTCAAATGACAGTGGACAGCTTAATTCTGTCGGAAACATCGTTGTCAAAGACAATACAGGCCAGATCAAAGTTACCTTATGGGGAAAAAATACGGAAATTATAAAACAGATAGATCTTGGTATGCCCGTTGAGATAATTGATGGCCTGGGAAAAGAAGGAATGAATAAAATAATTGAAATGAATACATTTAACAATAGTGAAATCAGGATCAATGCCTGATTTTTTTCTTTTGCATATCATTAAATACTTTTAAAGCGTTTCTTTTTTTATGTTTGGCCCTAGAAGTCAATATATGTTAGTGATAACTGTCGGGGTCCTAACCTTATTCGCCCTTATCCCGATACTTGCAGCAACGACAGCAGAATACACTCACACGCCCTTACAAGCATTGATACTCACTAATGCTCATGTAGTACCAGGGCAGGAAACAAAAGCAAGCTATATCCTTGAATCAGCATGGTTTGCAATACGTCATGCTGAACACGATGCATTAGAATCATTATCTTACATAACCTATGAACAATTCCATAATCGACTAATTTCTGAGGCAAATCCACTTGATCTTGAAAACATTGCTGAAACAACACAAGAATGGCTTTATAACTATTTTTGGACACCTAACGCACAATTGTGTATTGGTACTACAGATGAAGAGTCATTTGAAGTAATGGATGGAGCATGGCAACAGTTAGCTGTTACAAGAAACTATAACATAACCTATTATTACGAGCAGAACGGCAAACTCTCAGATCTCATGCCAATTCCTACGACCAATGCATATTTAGACGATGATAATTCTGAATTTGATTATAGTTATGGAACATACAATGTCCCAATCGAAGTTGAAACTCTTAACAGCTATTATAGATTTGCTTACCCATATCTTGCACGCAATGACCAGTTAGTAACTGTAATTGAGGATATTGAAAAACCAGGGGGAATATACGAAACTATTAATGAACCATATCCTCTGGAATATGAACACAACTACGATCCGGATTTCTATGGGAATGAAGTACCAACGAAAGAAAGTATCATTGAAGAAACTGCACAGTATATTGTTGATGCTATCGGTGATGAAGAATATGAATTGCATGAAGGAGATCCTTTGTTCGATGAAATCGCTTATAGACTTTTACTCGTTCTTAGAGCAGATGAATGGGATGCAGAATATGTAGTCACTGTAGACGAATGCAGAGAATATTATCCAGTTGACGGAGAAGTACAGTGTGAAACAATCGTCACTCCACTTGGAACTTACACATACTGTTGGTGTGAGTATGATTCTACCGTAGGTTACAGAAGATTTACTGCAGCTGAGATCAGAGGAACTTGTGACATCCTCCTTGACGAATTAAGCACGACATCATATGAAATGAACGGAGAAACGATGTGTAATAACGAACATCTTGAACCGGCTGCAATAACTGAAGTAACATACGATGATGATATCGAACTTGATGAATTTGAGTTCACAATTACTTATGGAGAAACGGATAGTTGGGTATACATGCAATGGCTCAATCATACCACAGCAAGTGAATGCCATTTAGAAGATGTATCTGCACTTACTTGTGCTGATATTCCATATCCATATTGGTTTACAAACCTTACCTTGAACACAGCAGATCTAGCAATGGATGAGTCAATATATACTCATGCAGAATACTACAACAAATGGTGAAGAATAGAAACCCTGCCAATGCTACAGGGTTTTATACTATTTTTTTTAAGTTCAGATCCTCAATTGTTTTTCCGATGTACAATAAATATTTATACCAAAGAAACATTCATAAAATTATATGAAATGGTCAACTCACCAGAGGATACTTTCAAGGATTCTTAGTCGTTTTCATTCTGATGAGCAACTATTATATCAAGCCCGGGAAGGCAGCATTGCACCTGATAAAGTGACCAAAGACTACTATGATCACAGGTTCAATAAAAATGGACTTAAAAAGATCAGATACCATATTCAGAAAGCAAGGAGCATGTTTTTGATTAATAGGATATCTGATGCCTATTATGAACTTGGTGTAGCAAGCCATTACATAGCTGACGGAATGACTGCAGTTCATCTTCATGACGTATCCAGTAAAGATCCAATTCATGAACAATATGAAAGTGATCTTGATAATTTGGACAAAAAAGAAGGTTTCTCATTGTTAAGAGATGTTTATAAAGAACAATTAATTGAAATAATGGGTCCTGCTGATATAAAGGAAATAACAGATTACATGAAAAAAAGACGATTGAATGCTAAGAATGAACGTGACTGGTATCCTCATGATGATCTCTACCTTACTTACTATTTCTTGAATATTCTCTCAGTAAACATATTGTCTGACAAATATCCCCCTGCAAAAGAACAAGAGTACTTGAAAAAATCACTCATATCGTGGATATATCCAAGAACATTTGCATATCATTCTTTAAAGGTGGTTATCTTCACGATTCTTGCATTATTCCTATGGTACTGGTCTCCTCTTGCTGGAATAATTGCTATGATAATCAATGTCTATTATAACATTAATTATTTTCTTATTGCTGATGCTATCAAGAATAAAAAAACACTTTATACATACCGAGTTAATGGAAATGAATATAAGTTCAGCAGGATCCCCGATAAATCATGGTTCATATTAGATTCATCCAAATTTTAGATACGTTTTCTAATCTTAAGATATTAAAAGGCAATTCAAAATTGATCTCATTTTTTCTTTGCGACAGATATTTAAATTTGTATGATGATGTATTATAAGGTGCTTTTATGCTGAGCAGTAACCACAAATTAATATTATCCTCACTTGCAGTACTTTTAGTATTGACACTATCTGTTGGAATAGTAATAGCAAATGCTACAGATAAACCACTTGTCCAGATCAATGTATTTTCTGATCTTCCATTTAACATTGCATCTCCAGGCAGTTCACACAATACAATTGCGGGCACAACTATAACTCCCAGCTACAACACAGGAACAATATAACTTACTATATCCCAGATTCTCAATTCGAGTAAAGGCCATAATTTATTTATATTGTGGGTGCCTAGATATTAATATCAAAAACGAACCTTAAAACAAGAAACAGCAACTATGGGGTAGAGGATGAGTAAAAACCCTCGATTAGGGGGTTGAATCCATAAAAATGGGTGATCAGCGCATCACCCATTTCCTAATATATTGATTCTCTTCTAATAGTATATTCACCCACTATTTATTTTTTTTCTCAATTCGGTCAATGGCTAAAATTCTTATATACTTTGTTTGACTTCAATACTTATTGCAAAAATCAATAAACAAGGAGAATAAAGATTGAATAGGATAATAATGGGATTTGTAGTATTTTTGCTGTTCATTACGGTAGCAGGAGCAAGCACATCTGATACAGAAGATGAATTCTCTTTGATTTCTGCATCGGACCTCGGATACAAGATAATTCCTGCAGAACTAGCAGATAATGATATTGGAATCAAATCAACATATGATACCATAACTCAAGGAGAAACAAACTGGCATAGTAAGACAGTTAGCACGAATATTCAAAGCATGACTGTTAACTTGAACTGGGGAGATACAAGTGATTCTCTAAGACTTAGTATATATAATCCAAGTAATTACTGTATAGGAACTTATTATGATTCTGCAGATGGAACAATTAATGGAAGGATTAGAATATACATTACTAATAGTAATGGTATAGAAAAAGGAACTTGGCGATACAAAGTATACGGTTACTCGGTTAGTGGAACTGAAGACTATTCGATCTAAAGGTTATAGAATATGAAAAGAATACTTCTGGCAACAATAATTCTTTTCTTTTTTTTCACATCGCCTTGCTATTGTAAAGATTATGTAATTCTAACCCAACCGGATCCAAATTTGATCAATGATGACAGTGGTGCAGATGCCAATATCACTTTCTGGGATTTGCCACTCTCTTTACAATTAATAACCATTAGTTCACTTGTCTTAGCCCTCGGTTGGAAGCTGTCTGCGATATTAATCGCAAGGATAAAAGATGAAAATAATGATAATCGCCTGAAGATTCTCCAATTCATTGAAAGAAATCCCGGAATTACTGTTAATTCCGTTAAAAGGGACTTAAGACTTAAAAGAGGAACTGTCCGATACCATATAAGCGTTCTTAAAGAAGCTGGAAAAATCGTATTATTAAAAAACGGGAACTACATTAACCTATTTTCAAAAGAACATAATGTATTGAACAACATCTATTCTCGAGAGATCGAACCTTACTTACAGGGAATTACCTGTAAAAAGATATGCTGGTTAATATACGAAAATCCGGGTATAACAAATAAAGAGATATCTGAAGAATTAGGACTTGCAAGAAGCACTATTAGTACACATGTTCAAAAACTAAAAGAGTTTGGATACTTAGTTACAGAACCAAATGGAAAATTTACTCGGTATTTCTTGGATGAGAATTTTCACCCGGATATGGTTCCATACTTCGAAGAAATGGCGTGAACTATCACTCAGTCTTTATTTGAGTGGTAGTTCACAGATTATCGTTCTTCTTACGTATTCAAGTTCCAAATTTTAATACACATCTCAATATAGGTCTTTTGTCTTGAAACTATTTCGTCGGGGGTCCATTTCTCTGTACGAATGACTGTAGTTGTTAAAGGAAGTGGAGCCACCCCTCCGCTTGTAAAATAACTTGTTTTCTTCTTCTCAAAATCATAATTCTGTGCAATTGAATTTTTTCGACGGGAAAGCAATACTAAATTGCCTAAACGATTTATTAAAGATTTGCGCTCTTCTTCTGAAGGGAAAAGTCTCATCCACTCACTATCTGGCTTTGGATTTTGTGGCAATACATGTTCAATGGATAGAATAGGATAATTGTAATGAGCACTGCCATCTGAGAGGTTTTCATCTATTCGCAATAGGAGATATTTACAGAATTGAGTATTGTAAACTTCGCCATCTAAACCATTGATTATTTTTATTTTTTCTTCAGGTGTTAAAGAAAGACTAACCTTTAATATCTCAGGATTCTCATCTTCTTTTTCAATTGCATCGAGGATCTTTCCATACTTCTCAATTCGACGATTGATATCAAATCTCATAACCTGTATTCCAAAAGCCAATCTTTCAAGTAGTGTTAAGAAATCAACAATTTTTTTTGTATCCTTTTTTCTCCACTTTGCAATATAACTTAAAGCAGGAGGAACCCAGTCATTATTATCTAACTGATTTAACCAGTTTAGATACTGATTTACGGTTTCAGCATGTGTAGAGGATTCAAAAGATGAGTTCTTTATGTCTTGGAATGCTTGGATATATGGAATTAGCTCATTGTCAATGAAATCTTTGGGTTTGTCTTTAGGTTTAACATAATCACGGATTTCTTTGAGAATCGTTTCTTTTGGTTTTGTTTTTAGATGTATCATTCTGATGTAGGCAAACAGATTATTAAAGTCTTCACGTCCAATCTCTTCTTCCTGATCCTCCCATTTTTGAGAGTATACATCCTGTTCTTTTGCTCCCTGTATTTCTCCAATTATTTCAGCTTTCAGGATATCGGCATTTGAAAGTTGCATTCCACGATCGTTCAGAACAGAGAAAATTCTAAAGGCAGATTCTTCATCGGGAGTGGATACAACAACAAAAAAGCATTTTTGAACAATATATGCAGCAAGCGTTTTAATTTTTTGTTCTGTATATTCGTCTTGTAGTCTCTTTAACAAATATGCTGTATTCTCTCTGATGTTTGTTTGACTATCGCTAAGGATAACTTCTTGTGGTATTTCTTTTAGACCATTTTCTCTTTGGATATATTGGTTAAAGAAATCTTGATCTTTTCTCCTTAGCTGTAGTCTATAATTAGCCTTAGTGCCTGTTATAAAACTCTCTTTGTCATAAATTAAATCAGTTAATACCTTCTGTGCTTCACTATCATTTAATATTTCTCTAATTACCGATAGGAGGATAGTAAGAGTCGTCAGTCGTTGCTGTCCATCAATAACTTCGTAATTAGATCTCTCGGTCTTTTTAATTAGAACTATGCTTCCAAGAAAATAGGGTTTCAATTCCTCAACTTGATCATCTTGAAAAGCAAAGTATGATATATCATCAAGAAGTGCTTCTACATGATCAATTTTCCATGAATATGGGCGTTGATAATTTGGTATAACAAACGAATAATCGCTACTAAATACTTTACTTACAGGATATTCTTTTGCCTCTATACTTGCTCCAGTTTTCATGATTTATCTCCTTGCAATGAATAATTATATATTGCTACTGAAGTATAAATGTACCTGGTAAGAGGAATGAGTATTTAGTCGATCATACATTTTTTACACTTGATGATATGAAAAGAAAAAAAAGGGAGAGCGAATGTACATTCGCTCATATCTTAACTTGTTATAGTTAACTTCGGTCTTACAGCAGCATTTGAAGACTCTAAGCTGTAGAACGCAATGTAATTGCCACTTTCTGTTCTTGCTTTCAGGAAGAATCCAGTGTTCTTGTACTTACCGCTTACATACTCCTGTACAAGCTGAGTGACATCAAAGTCATAATACTTGTTATCAGGTAATTTAGTGCCTGTAAATGTCACCGATGCATAAGGCGTAGTACCTTGAGATACTGCATTCTTATCATACCAACTTCCACCTGCTGTAGTCCATGATACACCGGACATTCTTGAGTTCCATGTAACATACTTTGGATCCCATTCAACAGGCCTGTATACTTCGACTACGGTATCAGAAGTACGTGTCGTTCCTACCGGATAATACCAATAGAGCGACAGAGTAGCTTTTGAGATCGTATCTGTAGTCTTGTAGCTACTAAGATCGAATAGCATCACATCTCTTACGGTAGCTGAACTCCTTCCTATATCAAGATAAGTGGTTGTAGAAAGCACACTGGTAGGAGAAGCTGAACGCAGTCTATTATCGTATGTCGGTGTATATGAGACAGTACTAACTGGACTGGAAGCACTGCTGACAACTACCTGCACTGTATCTGTAGACTTTTGACCTACTGTATCTGTGACAGTCAGGGTTACAGTGTATGTACCTGTTGCAGTATATGTCTTGGAAGCTATCATTGTAGCCGCTTCTGCTGTAATTCCATTGGATAAATCAAAGTCCCAGGAATAAGAAGCTATGCCCTTATCATCAGTTGAAGCACTAGCATCAAAGGTCACAGATGTTCCAACAGTAGCTGTTTTATCAGCTCCTGCATTTGCAACCGGCAGATTATCTACAGTAGTTGATCCTGAAGCTGAAGTTATAGTTAGCTTTGGTCTTACAGCAGTATTCGATGCCTCAGCACTATAGAAAGCAATATAGTTTCCACTTTCAGTCTTTGCTTTCAGGAAGAAACCAGTGTTCTTGTATTTGCCACTGACATATTCCTGCACAAGCTGAGTTACATCAAAGTCATAGTACTTGTTATCAGGTATAGTACCAGCAGCGAATGTTGCTGATGCATATGGTGTAGTACCCTGAGATACTGCATTCTTATCGTACCAGTTTCCACCTACAGTAGTCCAAAGGGTACCAGATGTCCTTGAGTTCCAGGTCACATACTTTGGATCCCATTCAACTGGCCTATAAACTTCAACTATAGTATCAGAAGTGCGTGTTGACCCTGCTGGATAATACCAATACAAAGACAGAGTTGCTTTCGATATCGTATCTGTGGTCTTATAGCTGCTTAGATCAAACAGCATCACATCTCTTACAGTGGCTGAACTACGTCCAATATCAAGATAAGTGGTTGTAGAAAGCACACTGGTAGGAGAAGCTGAACGCAGTCTGTTATCATATGTTGGTGAATATGAAGCTGTAGTTGTACTGGTAGCACTGCTGACAACTACCTGTAGTGTATCAGTTGCTACATGTCCTGCAGTATCAGTAACAGTTAAGGTTACAGTATAGGTTCCTGGAGATGCGTAAATATGAGAAGCTGCCATTGTAGTTGCTTCAGTTGTTATTCCATTCGACAAGTCAAAGTCCCAGGAATAAGATGCAATACCCTTGTCATCAGTAGATGCACTTCCATCGAAGGTCACAGATGATCCAACAGTTACAGTCTTATCAATACCTGCATTTGCAATTGGTGGATTATCGACTGACATTTCACTCACAGTTACCTGTACTGTATCTGTAGATACCTGCCCTGATGTATCGATAACAGTCAAGGTTGCAGTATAAGTACCAGCTACAGGGTAGATATGAGAAGCTGTCATTGTTGTTGCTTCTGCTGTTATTCCATTAGATAAATCAAAGTCCCAGGAATAAGATGCTATACCTTTGTCATCTGTAGATGCACTTGCATTGAAAATAACAGTAGATCCGGCCATGGCAGTCTTATCAGCTCCTGCATTAGCCACTGGTAGATTATCTACTGCAGTAGATCCTGAAGTTGAAGTTACAGTTAGCTTTGGTCTGACTGCAGTATTCGATGCCTCGGCACTATAGAATGCAATATAATTTCCACTTTCAGTCTTTGCTTTGAGGAAGAAACCAGTGTTCTTGTATTTTCCACTGACATATTCCTGCACAAGCTGTGTGACATCAAAGTCATAGTATTTGTTATCAGGCACTGTGCTGGCAGGGAATGTAATTGATGCATAAGGTGTAGTTCCTTGAGATACTGCATTCTTATCATACCAGCTTCCTCCTGCTGTTGTCCATGATACACCAGATGCTCTGGAATTCCATGTAACATACTTTGGATCCCATTCAACTGGTCTATAAACTTCGACTACAGTATCAGAAGTACGTGTAGCTCCTGCTGGATAATACCAATACAACGAAAGAGTGGCTTTTGATATCGTATCAGTTGTCTTATAGCTGCTCAGATCAAATAACATCACATCTCTTACAGTAGCTGAACTTCTTCCGATATCAAGATAAGTAGTTGTAGAAAGCACACTGGTAGGAGAAGCTGAACGTAGCCTGTTGTCGTATGTAGGTGCATATGAAGCTGTACTTGTGCTCGCAGAATTGCTTTTTACTGCAATTGTTGTTTGCTTTGTACTGTATCCAATTGAATTGCTTGAATTAAGTACAATTGTATAGTTCCCTTCTTTGGTATAGATATGCAGAGGATCCTGTTCGGTAGAAGCTGCTCCATCTCCGAAGTCCCATTTCCATGAAGTTGCATTTTCCGATAAGTCGGTAAACTGTACTGTAAGCGGTACGTAGCCAGTAGTTATGTTGGTACTAAAATTGGCTACTGGAAAACCATTCAACACACCACTATTGGAATCCTCAACCCAGTAGGTAAGGTTATAGTGCATATCATGACCAGGATACTCTTCAGGAATCAAATTTACAGTCCAATTTCCACTTTCTGGATCAGTGATAATATAATATAGCAACTTTCCTTCCTTTAAATACCATACATTATATGGATGAGATTCTGCGGAATATTCAATTCCACTAGGAGACATCAAATTCACCGCAATATCACCTTCATCCCATTCAAGCAAAATGGATAGCACCTTTTCCTGAGAACTAGAAGTTTCTTGATCAATTGTTATACTATTGGACTCTACTCTCAAATTAGAAATCGAATCTGAACCCATAGAAAAGAAACCAGAAACAAAGAATTTTATCTGTTGCACTTTTGTACCCAAATAACCGGTTACTTGTTGCGCTTTAGTACCTATGTAACCTTTAATGTCTCTATTCACGACTGTTAAGAATGAAACTTCATTATCCGGTGGTAATTTATTCGAGGAAGGTTTATTGATATCTTTCAGACAATCAATAACATATTGGATAACGGTTGGTGATTTAATTATATGTATATGGTCAAACTCTTCTGCAGGGGAATCTCCAAGATTTCCATTAATCGGAAAAGCTTCAAAATTTTTAATACGTTGATCATAACTTTGTGCTGTCGCTACAATCATGTCGCCAGAGTCAGTCCAATAATAGGGATCAGGTCGGGATGTGTTTTTTGCAAGTGTAGCTGATAATAAATTGCCTCCGAATTGTGAAGAGTGTGTTGGATTCCATCCGACAAGAACTCGATATTTAGTAGTTGGAGATAGGGATCCTGAAGCGAGTGATTTTACTGAATTACTATCCGTTTTAAGTTCATTTACAGCTAGGCCGATTTGTTGATAAAACGCATAATATTCAGGAGGAGTCGCTTGCATAAAGTTTAACAGAATTTGAGACTTAACTTGTCCGACTGGTATATATATATCTGCGCCAGCAGAACCACCATGAGCTGGAGCAATTCCAATCCACTGGCGAACATCTTTTCCATGGATGCCTCCTTGATAATGCTCCATATACAGTCGAGAGACTATTGATCCCATCGAATGACAGACAATGTCAATTTTTCCGTTATATTTCTGCCCATTATATGTTAGATCATTTCTTTTTCCCTCAATAAAGTCAGAAAGCTTTGGAGCAATATCTTGCGGATTTTGAGTACTATAAATTCCATAATCAAAATTCCATACTTCGAATCCATTTTTCTGCAGTGCACTGGACATATCCACCCACGTTTCTGATGAACTCATGAATCCGTGTACGAGAACTACAGGAATAGTAACATTGACAAATTGAGATTTCGTTGCTACATTACCTTTTGAGTCTGTAATCGTTATTTTTGCAGTATATGACCCTGGTTCTGAATAATTATGATAAACGATTGGGTTATTTGATAAATCTGTTTTACCATCGCCAAAGTCCCAAGTAATGCCTCCTCCTGTTGAACTTATATATTGGGATGCGTTGAATTCCACTTTATCAGAAATACGAATCTTCTGTGGATTGACTTTAAAGTCTATATCATTTACACTTATAGTCTGGCTGGTACTATCTGTCCCTTCTGAATTGCTTGCAGTCAATGTGACGGTGTAGTTTCCAGACTTGTAGTAAGTATATGTAGGATTCTGTTCAGTAGAAGTATTTCCATCTCCAAAGTCCCATAGCCAGGAAGTCGGTGATCCCGTACTTGTATCTGTGAACTTGACAGAAAGAGGAGTATAACCTTCTGTGATATTGCTAGTGAAGTTTGCTGCAGGATTCACTGAATTTGTTGGAGCATATTTATAAATCCGATTATTGTAGCTCTCAACAACAAAAACATTACCTGTAGAATCAACAGCAATATCGCTATTGTAGATATTAGAGAAATTCGAAGATAATTGCCATTGAGTAATAAATTTATAATTTGTATCGAATACTTCAATTCGATAGTATTCTTTTAGAGTATAGTCTTTTTGCTGACAATCAACGACATAAATGTTCCCAGAATCATCTACAGCTACTGCGACTGGATCTCTTATTTGCCCGTCACCTGATCCAGATGATCCAATTTTAGTAATGAAATTACCATTACTATCAAACTTATTAATAAATCCTCCATATATAATATAATAATTGCCCAATGAATCTATACTAAACTTTGAATCGGAACCAGAAATTGACCGATTCTGAAATGCGGACATACAAATACCATTATTAAATTTATCAACATAACCATTAGTTACATCACTCACATATACATTACCAAATTTATCTACGGCAGTTTCCCAGGGTAAGTAGACTGAGTAGTAAAATCCCATAGCTCCATTTGGATACACTTCACTGACTAGATTTCCATTATTATCATATTTATGATATACAGTACCATAACGAATTCCATACGCTGCACCTGCAATACCACCATTTCCACCACAACCCGATGTATAAATATAGCCCGAAGAATCAACCGCAACACCACGAGGATGGATATGAAATTGAGATTTATACCAAGTCTCAAAACTATTTATAAAAGCTCCATTATTATCAAACTTCTGAATACGGTAATTGTTTGCATCTGCAACATAAACATTTCCATATGAGTCGACTGTAACAGCTGATGGGTTGTTGAATTGTCCAGTACTATTACCAGTAGAACCCCATTGTTTAACAAGCGAGTAAGTTTCAGCATGTACTATAGGGGAACTCATTAACACAAAAAAGAGGATTGATAATAATATTGATGTTGTCCTTATCTTGTTAACGTATTTTGATTCCATTGTTGTGTTCCTTCCGAATTCAAATTATGTGTAAACTGATTAGACGTTCATATTTAATTTTTTCTATTTGTTTTTGGAATTATTTTAATACAAAACATTGGAGAATTTCGATAAACCTATTCTCCCCAGCATAACATCCTACTAAAATATAACCAATAGCAAAGTAAATTAATAAACATGAATGATTTAATTGGTTTTGCACTTAATGAAAAATATAAACGCCTTCAGTCTGTTGGTGACAAGCTTGCTGAAATAGAATCATTAATAGACTGGAAACCATTTCGTCCTATTCTCGAATCGATGTATAATAATAGGTGCGACAAGAAGCTACATTATGAATTGCTTTATAGCTATCCCTTCCACTCGGGATAAACCTACTATGACATGCGTTGGTGGTAACGTCAAAGTATGAAGCTCATAGGACAATGTAGGAAGCAAGGAATTCCAATCCTTGACTAACTGCTAGGTTAAGGAAATTATGAAGAGCATAATGCGAACCATCTTAAGGGTCGTTAATACAGATAAGCGAAATGGAATGACACGCTTTAACCAAAAGGTAAGGAATCTGGTCATAATGGCTTTATTAACATTATGGCGAATGGACAATAGATTCCCGGCCTATAGATGGCTTCTAAGGTTTCCGTGATTATTCGTATTGTAGAACTTGGTAAGTCCCATGTGCTCCTCTAAAAAAAAGGTAGTGAATTTGTGAGAATGAACAATGGCACAGGGGATAAAGGAAACGGTAAAAAGCGAATGGCATTCTGTAATGGAATGCATAGAGGTTCAAAATTTGCCTTATTCCGAAAGGGAGCAGACTTACCGTAGGTGTTCTATTACATGAAAGGAGGCAAACTTATGAATGCAAGACACTCAACGACACCGTCAGGTGAGAGGCTTGCAGACAATTCAATCCCAAACAAATGGGAACAAATCGATTGGAAAACAGTCGGAAAGAACGTTAATAAGCTGCAAACCCGAATTGTAAAAGCGGTTAGACAAAAGAAGTGGCATTTAGTTAAACGGCTACAATATTTGCTTACCAACTCTTTTCATGCCAAATTACTGGCAGTAAAGAAGGTAACACAGAACAGAGGTAAAAGAACAGCTGGAATTGATGGAGAAAAGTGGACAACATCTACCTCCAATATAAAAGCTGTTCTGGAATTATCTGGTAAGAACTACAAAGCCAAACCATTGAGACGAATCTATATTGAGAAAACTGGGAAGAAGAAAAAACGACCACTAAGCATTCCTACAATGTACGATAGAGCAATGCAGGCATTATATGCTCTTGTCCTAAACCCAATAGCAGAAACCACTGCAGACAGAGCATCTTTTGGATTTCGCAAACATCGAAGTTCACAGGATGCAAAAGCCCAATTGTTCACATGTTTGAGCAAAAGGAACTCAGCTCAATGGATTCTGGAAGGTGACATTAAAGGATGTTTTGACCATATAAATCACGAATGGCTCCTGAACAATATTCTTATGGATAAGTCAATCTTAAAGCAATTCCTTAAAGCTGGTTATGTCTACAACAGACATCTGAATCCTACCAAAGCAGGCACTGCGCAAGGTGGCCTAATATCTCCAACCTTGGCGAATATCACATTGGATGGTATGGAAAAGGCAATAGCAACAAAGTACCATACAAACAAGAGGGGAACTATCAACAAAAATGGGTATAACCCTCATAAAGTCAATTTTGTGAGATATGCAGACGATTTCATCGTCACTGCAGATTCAGAGAAAGTAGCTAAAGATATTGCTGAGATTATCAGACTATTCTTAAAGGATAGAGGACTGGAACTATCTCGTGAGAAAACCCTTATCTCCCATATAGACGATGGATTTGATTTTCTGGGATGGAATTTCCGGAAATACAACGGTAAACTCCTAATCAAACCCTCGAACAAATCTATTGCGACAATCACAAAAAGTATAAGTAACGTGATTAAGAAAGGGAAGGCTTTGTCCCAAAGTTCTCTCATTGAGAAACTTAACCTTATTATTGTTGGATGGAGCGAATACCATCGCTCAGCAGTTGCTAAAGAGACGTTCAGTAAGCTTGATTTCAGATTATGGAATATGCTATGGACGTGGGCTAAAAGGCGCCATCCAGACAAATCTCACCAATGGATAGTAAATCGATATTGGCATGGGATAGGGTCAAGGAACTGGGTATTCTCTGCAGAGGGGCTTAAACTTAAATCTTTCACGGATACGAAGATTATAAGACATCCATGTATAAAAATGGATAAGAACCCCTATATAGACAAAGAATACTTCAAATGGAGAACAAACTATCTGAGAAAGCAGAAACAAGTGTTGTAGAGTAACTATCACAGAATGTCTAACAGCTGCCCGATACAGAAAGGGTTATAGAATGCTTGAGCCGTATGCGATGAAAGTCGCACGTACGGTTCTTAGAAGAGGGAGAGCGAGTAATCGCTCTTTCTTATTCGACAACAGCTTCAGGCGGTAGGCCTGAAGCTGATGTTATTGTGATGTTCAAAATACTTGTACTACAACAATGGCATGATCTTTCTGATGCTGAACTTGAGCGACAATGCATTGATAGAATCTCCTTCCGGAAATTTCTTTCATTCCCTGAATATGTACCAGACAGTACAACTGTCTGGTCATTTCGGAAGAGGATTGTCGATAATGGAAAAGAAGAGCAAATATGGACTGAAATGCAGAAGCAGCTTGATGCTCTAGGATTGAATATCAAAAAAGGAATGATCCAGGATGCTACTTTCATCCATTCAAATCCGGGACATGTTAAAGCAGATGAACCTAGAGGAAAAGAAGCAAAAACAAGACGAAGTAAAGATGGAACCTGGACAAAAAAAGGTAGTAGATCATTTTTGGTTACAAGCTCCACACAATCATCGATAAGGATTATGAATTGATCAGAAGATTCAAAACAACAACTGCATCGGTTCATGATTCTCAGATAGATCTCTCTGAATTGAATGAAGTTGTATACAGAGATAGAGGGTATTTCGGAGCAATTGCAAAAGGTTTTGCTGCAACAATGCAGAGAGCTGTGAGAGGACATCCATTAGAAATAAGCGATCTCCTGAGGAACGAAAGATCAGTAGTCAGAGAGCTCCAGGAGAACGAGTATATTCTGTGGTCAAAGAAGTATTTAATGCAGGAAAAGTTCTTGTTACAACTGTGGAAAGAGTAAATGTAAAGATGTTGATGACGGCTTTTTGCTTTAACTTACATCAGTTGAAGACACTCAAACATAAAGGAATTATTTAGGATAGCTTCCGCTATCCTAAAAACAAGGAAAAAATGAAAGAAACGAAGCAAAAACAGAGATAAAGAGAATAAATGCCACTTCAAATTTATGGTGACATAAAAAACAGAGGGTTAATCAGAATCCTCTTCTGTATGAAAAATACCAAAAATAAATTAGTATATTTTTACCACCCATGTAGTAAAAAGCATCTTTTTTATCAACAAAGGGTAATTTTGATCATTTTGCTGTCCAGATTCAAAGAGGTATGTTTTTCTGATATCTTTTTTGGGTTCAATGGGGAGGTAGCAGGTAGGATATGCCATATTCCTATAGACTTTTGAATACTTGGTCGGAGAAAAACATAGGCAAAATGCCATACACTAATATAAAATTAGAACAAATATAGTGTAAATATGACGAACCAAAAGAAATGGAATGCAGCCACCATCGAAATGGTACTAATCAACAGCGATACCCCTATTCCCCGCAGGGTACTGCATACCCACACTCCCAAGGATATGGGATTAAACGGCAGGATACATGTACGGAGAACCAGCCTGCAGGAATACCGCTATTATTATCCCGGGATCCTTGATTCCCTTCTGCACATTGATTTTCCTCATCAGCTCCATGCTTATCTGCTTCCTTCCTTACATGCTGTCTTACTTGAGCAGTGGTGCCTGCAGCATAAACTCCGCCCTTACAGGTTCCGTGCAATGCCCTCTGGAAAGACTGCAGCTGAAACTATCAGCCGGATGGAAAGTGCGTTCTACGCCTTCATACGTGGCTCGCAGGAAGCTGGTATTAACAAGCTGCGGTGGATTTCGAACTTAGATATAGCTCCAGATGAAGCTGTGAAACGCAATGAGCCAATCCTTACTCGAAAAATTGTATCTAAAATGTGGTTTTTGGACTGGACCCCGGATCGTATCGGAACCCGGGAATTTGTAGAACGCTATGGAATAGATATTGATCTTGATTCCTTGCAGCCTGTCAAGGAGATCTTTGTCTCAGAAACCTGAATTATTGCAGGTATTCTTTTCTTACTACTTTTTTTGCTTTTCCTGGTGGGTAAATAGACTAGTTTAATCACTTTGAACATAGCCAAATATAAACAACTCCTATTTATATTTTCTAAAGGGCGTTGGTTAGGACAAAGGGATAGAGAAGCAGTCAAAACTGCTGTCCAAAAATCATTATCAATCGCCTTATTTTAGATCTTGATTTCTCAAATTCACAATTGATACCAAAACAGCAAGTATGATACCCGGAACTAAAAGTCCAGAGACACCAGCAGTTATGATAGAAGGTAAATAAGTAGCAATCCAGTTTGTAGCAACAGCAAATGTAATACTCTTTCCAGTTTCCATCATTTTGTCTTTCAAACCTATTTTTGCTTTTTCTTTCACATCTTTAGGAGCAGTGGATTTTTCGATTTCCTCAAAGATATCTGGTACTTCTTTTTGGAGTTTTTCGATAAAAAGGGTCATCTCTTTAGGATCTTTATTTTCCAGTAAAACCTTGATTTTATCAGCTATATCATTGACGTCCTGGCTTCCTTTTTCATTTCCTTCTGCCTTTAACTTAGATGCAATCTCTTTTAGTTCAGTAACAGTTTGGAGGATTGAATCAACCTTACTTTCGGTTCGAGTAACTGTTTCATTTGTGTCACTTGTTGTTTTATCGATTTGAGTTACTTTATCAAAAGTTTTGTTTTGGTTCTCTATAATAATATTTAATTTTGATTCTATGGACATCTGTAGAATCAAAGGAATCAATGATATAAGAGCTGCAATCTGGTCTTCAACGATCTTATAACTCTTTATCTCATCTATTTTTTCATAAATAAATTTAGTTTCAGGAATATTAGGGATCTGTGTTTTTAGGCTAAAAAGTAAGTTATTAAGACTCTTTTCCATTTGAACTTGATTTTCAACTCTCCACCCGTATATTTCCTCTTTAATGAAAGAAGCAATCGGTTCAGCAGGAGTATTCCGCGATTTATCGTAAGCAATATCTGCTGTTTCCTTCAATTTATCAATAAGTTCTGTTATTCTTTTATCAAAAGATGGCTTAGCTATCTTATACAAACTATGTGCAGCAGGTGTTTTATCTTTGTTATCATTCATCAATTGTTCAGCATAATTACAGATATCTGAGCAACGTTTTAGTGTTTCTTGCCAATCGCTACCAGATTCACGAGCATCGTATGCTATTTCTAGAGCTTTAGATAGTTGTTCAACAGCTTCTATAAGTTTATGTTTGGTCTCAGAATCGCGGCTCCATATTTTAGCAGCTGCAATATAATCCTTCTCTACATTTTTTGGATGTACTTTCTTGAACAAAACATCGTCAAAAGAACGATAAAAGAAACTACAAAATGTCGCAGGGCTTTCCCAAGGACCTTCTTTTACGGATTTTTCAAAATATTGGATTGCTTTATCCAACAAGATTCTAGAATCAGCTTCATTTGATGATTTAGAAGCTTCATGTATCGAAATTTTCCCAAGAGAATAATATGCATACATTCTAACATATGTGTCCCCATCAATTAGTAGACTATGCAGATCGGACAAGACAGCTGACTTGTATTCATCTGGAATCGAAGAAAAATACGAACCAATGTACTCAGCAACTTTTGTACGAACACATGAATCCGGATCACTTTTTAATCTAACTATATCACTGTAGGCAGTAGATTTGTCAGGAACATTTTCAAAAGCAAAAAATAGAGCATAAACAACACTTTCTTTAACCCAACGACTTTCATCACTTGTTAGACGATGTAGGTCAGAAAAAGCAACGGATTTGTCAGGAATGTACTTAAAAGAAACACCAAGAGAAGAAGAAGCATGTGTCCTAACCCAACAATATTCATCATTTGTTAGCCTATGTAAATCCTCCCAAGCAAGAAACTTGCATTCTTCGGGGAAAGAAGAAAAAATAATACTTAGGAGATCAGGAGTATTGCTTCTAACGAAGTCATCTTCATCACTTGTTAGCCTATGTAAATCCTCCCAAGCCTCAGACTTCTGTTCTTCAGGAATATGTTCAAAAGCATAAGCAAGGCTATGAATAACTTTTCGTCTAACCTCATAATGCAGATCACATGTTAGAATATGTAAATCAGACCAAGCAGCATATTTATACTCTTCAGATATGGAAGGAAACACTCTACCAAGGATACAAGCAGCAATTTCTCTAACAGAATAATGACTAGCAATCGTTAGACGATGTAAATCAGATAAAGCAACATATTTATTAGGAGTATATTTGAAAGCGGAAAATAGAAGATAAGAAACTTGAAAATTTATATATATATCCTTATCCTCATCTCCCACGAGTCTAATGAAATCAGACCAAGCAATAGATTTGTCAGGAAGATATTTAAAAGCACTAGATACAAAGTTAATTGCATTTACTTTATTACTCCAAATTTCATCATTCACCAATCTAATGAGATCATTCCATGCGTCATACTTGTCAGGTAAATTTTCAAATTCGTTTTCAATTAGCACTATAGCCTTTGCCCTATCTTCTTTATCTTCACTCAAACTTAACCTGTGTATTTCTTCCTGATCCGCTGGCATTCACGTATAAAGTGATAGTTAACTGTTTATAAATTTATTGTTTCTATCCTTGCAGAGAAGTACATCTTCAAATTGCATTTCAAATCTTATGGTATGAAGTACAGTTAAATAGTTTCAAGTTCCAAAGAAATAATTGTAAAAAATAGAGACTGATAGCTGGTGTATTTCGGGTGTACATATCAAAATTAATAATTAAAAACTACAGAAGCATAAACCATGTTGATATTGATTTCCAAAATGGCATGAATCTGATTGTGGGTAAAAACAATGCTGGTAAAAGTAATATAATCAGCGCATTAAACTTACTTTTTGGAGACAAATATCCAACCTACCTTGTTTTTGAGGATAAAGATTTTTTTAAATACAAGGAACAGGAAAAAGAAGTCGATGATGGATACTTTTGGGTACTTGCAAAATTAGATGGTAGTTTCTCAAATCAAATTGCTGAAATCAAAGGATTGTGGATGGCAAAACTAAACTGCGAACCATTTCTAGTATCTGAAAATAAACTTGATATTAACAATGCTCTCAAAATCAATATAGAAACTGATCTGGATGATTGTACAGATTTTATTCCGTGGGGATACAAATATAGTAAAAAGGTATATGCAAAGCCCAATGATACCAACTATAATTTAAATTCCTATTTCAAACAAATAAAAGAAGCCTGGATACTATTGTATGTTAAAAAAGATAACTCCGGAGAAATAATCCAAAAAGATTTTTCTTTTATAATGAAAACAGATAATGCAGCATATAGGTGTTGGGGACTTAACAGTGAGTTTAGAGATTCTTTAATAAATAGTGCTGTTATTCCATCATTTCGAGACCCAGAGAAGCAATTAAAAATTAACAACTGGTCATGGTATGGAAAACTTATCAAGCGGATATGGGATGAAAACAAAGACAAAAAAATACAAAATCAGGATAATGCTCAGACTTTGTCATATTCTGAAACAATGAACCGGTTATTCCAATCAGTTAATACTGTTGGTAATGAGTTGTTTGAAGACATTACGGTTAATATTAAACAAAACATGGATATGACTTTTCAGGACTGTGATTTTTCATTCCAATTTTCTACAGACACAAAAGATGACATATACAAGTCAATCAATGTATTTGTTGATGATGGATATAAGTCACTTATATCCAACAAAGGATCTGGAATTCAGAGTGCGTTTATAATAAGTGCTTTTTGTTATTATTGCTCGACATTTCATAAAAATAGCTCATTGCTTGTAGTTGAAGAACCCGAATTATATCTACATCCTCAAGGACGAAGATCTATACTTCAGGTGTTTGAAGATTTTATAACATTTAATGATGCACAGAATCAAGTTATAATAACAACACATTCTTCTGATTTCATTAAGCCAGAATATATAAACAATATAACAGTGATACGAAAAGAAAATGGATGTACATGTCAATATAAAGTCAACATTGATGATGGAACTGAATTTAAGAAAAAGCAGATTTTTAATTGGAAACAAAATAACGAATTGTTCTTTTCAGAAAAAATACTAATTGTCGAAGGAGCAGAGGAACGATTTATACCTTTAATAGCTGATAAAATAATGGATCAAAGTTCATATTTGGATAAAAACAATATTTCTGTAATTCGGGCAAATGGTAAAGGCAACATAGCAAAATACATCCAGATTGCCAAAAGCCTTAATATTAAATGGTTTGCACTTGCAGATCTTGATTTTATATTGAAAGATTTGGAAAACCTAAGAGACATTGTTTATTTCAATAGTAATGAATTGTCTATAATCAGAAGTAAAGTACGTACATTACTAGAAAATGAAGAAAATAAATGGAAGAAAACTGAAAAAATCAACTCTAGGTTACTTAAACCTGCAGAATCCCTGGATGCAAAAGCCTTTTGTAATCTGATGGAAAAATGGGAAACCGATGAGACAGTAAGAGATGAACTCCTTGATCTTTGGATGCACCTAAAGCCAAATTTAAGGAACAAAGCAAACTACTTGGTATTAAAAGAAGATCAGGAAATATATGCAAAAATGAAAGCATTTATAAAAACCCTAAAATCTAACAATGTTTTCGTTTTAGAAAAGGGTGAACTAGAGGATTATTTAACATCTGATGGTAATAGTATAAGGGGCTCAAAAGAAATACGAATATTTGAAATTGTGACAAGGGTAATTGATAACAAAGAAGATCTTTCCAAATATCTAGACGTTCAAGAATTTGAAGAATATGTGCGCTGTGCAATAGAAAATTAGAATAATAATTGTTTTAAAATTTGTAAATTTACAAACTTAAAAACTCAGTGCAGAATATAAATGTAACGGATTTAAAATTCAGTTTGCTGTCGATTTATTTTACTCTCTCTTTGATATTAATCAATGTTAATGACAATGAGACTATAAAAGAAGAAATTAAAGCTAATAATTTCCATGTCATCTGATTATTGGGCAAAAGTGTTGTTATTGTAAGTGATGTTAGGAAAAAAAGTATACCAAATTCTCTGAATTCCCTAAGGAATATACTTAACAAATCTCTTCTTACTTTCAACGGATCTAATACTTCTAGATTCAGTTCTTCTCTTACATATAAATCAAATAAAATAGGCCAAATATCTTGTTCAACTGGCAACACCTTTTCCAAAGATGGAAATCTATAAGGGTATCTTCTCTGTAAACCATCTCTTACTTTCTGAATCTCTGGAGTTAATTCATAAACTTGGAGAGAGATCTTTTTCAAAGTATAACGGTTATTTTCGTTCTTTATAGCATTTTCGAGAATAAGATTATTACCTTCTGTTGTACCAAGTAACTTGATTGATTCCAAATTGACTCTTGCATATGTTTTATCCATGTCAAGACTATCAGCTCTACAAACACGGAAAAATAAATATCTTCTACCAAGTAAACGAGAAATATATTCGTTTAGTAGTTGAAGTAACGTTAGGTCCAATGGATAGATTTCTACAGTATGTTTCGCATAATCCACATATTCACATGGAAAAGCTAGAGCGGTTCTTAATGTCTCATCAAGTTTTACTTCATTGTTTAATAATGTACTATCGAGTATAACTTGACAGTGAACATGGAGTGTTTGTTTAATTTCCTCGCAACAAGTACTAACAACTGCAAACTTTCCAAGATCTAATCTTTTTTTTGTGTTAGAATTTACGCATACAACATAATTGTCTTTTGCTTCTTTTCTATCTTCACTCTTGGTAGGCTTCACAAAAAATCTATTCACTTCATATTGTTCCAAGCAATCCCCCATACTTTAAACCCCTTAGACGTATTACTGTATGATTTAAAAATTTTACTTTTTGATTCTATAGGACTTATCTATTTTCAACTTCCGGAGCAATTTGTTTTTTATTACTAAATACGTTTTTTTATAGAGAAGTCAATAAGCTGAGTCGGAAATACCTGATATGAAAGGGGTTTCCAGAACAAACCTGTTCTATATGCGAGCTTTTGCAGAGAATATTGCATCACTGGACAAGGCCATTCAAACAGTGCGACACAAGCAGAAGTGTTGTCACAGGAATAGGCAACAGTAAACTGAAGGTGTTGTATTGGTATGGAATGTGAAAGAAGGAAGTCGTAAAAAATAGAATTTGGATATTTAGCTACCATATCCCAATTTTTTAGCCTTATCTTTACATATTTGAGCTTCTTCAGTTCGACCAAGTTCATGAAGTAAACTACCCTTCATATTCCATGCATCTGCATTTTCTGGATTAATATCTATTACCTTATCACAAGATTCTATTGCTTCTTCATAGCTGCCAAGTTCTGTTAAGACCCAAGTTTTTGTATCCCATAATGTTTCATTTTGCGAATCAAGTTCAATAGCTTTATCTAATGCAACTATTGCCCCTTCGAAACTTTGTCTCGAACCTTGATTTTCGCCTATATTGGCAAGCGATAAACTTTTGTAATACCATGCAGATGAATTCTTTGGCTCAAGTTCAACGACATTATCAAATGCCACAAGTGCTTCTTCGTAATCACCGTGCTCAAGATGGATTTCACCCATATTGTACCAAGCATCAGCATACTCTGGATCGATCTCAGTGGCTTTCTCGTAAGCTCCTATTGCCTCTTCATCTAAACCATAGCTATAATATTCATTTCCTTTTTGATTCCAACTTAGAGCCTCTTCATTTACTTTGTCATTGCATCCTGCACTAAAAATAGCAATAACCACTATAGCCAGAATTATAAGTCTTTTAGTTCTCACAATTATCCTCTCCTACAGTATTGTAATTAATGTCCAATGAGCCAATATCTGCTTTTTTGCAGTGTTCAAATTAAACCGTAAATTCCCCTGTACTTCTGTACAGGGGTATACTGATCAATTTTGTCGTCTCTTCAAGTACACATATCCACCTGCAAATACTCCGATTATAAGAATGGCCATACTGAATCCAAATCCTGGAGTCTTTTTGGGTTGCGTTCCATTCATACCAACATCCTCTGTCTCAGTAGACTTTACATCCATATTGTCACCTGTAGAAGAAGCAAGCAATTTTTCAGCAGTAATAGCAAATGGCGAAAAGCCAGGTGTCCGAGACTCGAATATCACATAACCGGAGGTATTGTTTTGGATGGTAGTTGGCAATATTTCCCATCCAGTTCCATTATGTCTCTGCAGCTTAACGTCTTCTGGACTTAGTGCCATATCCTGGAGCCAAGAGTCGTTGACCTTGAACCTTACCTTAGCATCCTTAATGTTAGCTGCAGTGGCAAACCCTGATTTACCCACCCAGATATTGACATATTTATAGATGGAGCCTTCAGGGGTGCTGTTCACCAGCTTTGATCTGTTGTTCAGCACTTCTATAGTGGATGTAATCTCTCCTGAGTTCTTGAGAGAATAGAAGCTAACTGATTGGATGGGATTACCTTCTCTTGTGAACTCATAGGTTACATTTGCATTCATTTTCAGGTACTGGGTGTCAACATCTTTCATTGCTACATTTGCATAGTCTTCGGCAGAGCCTGCACCGCCTCCTCCGCCACCACTGCTACTACTCTTACTGCTGGTGCTGCTCCCACTGCTTCCGCCACCACCGCCGCCACTTTTAGAATCGGAAAAAGTAGTTGCAGTTATCATGGTATTATCTGTTTTAATTGTTTTCTCGAATACTCCATCATTATCATTATCAATGTTAATGAAAACACCCATCTCTCCTTTAGAAAGATTGTACCAGTCAACAGTATATTGATGAACATTTCCTACTGTTACTGGAATATCGAGAGCTTGAATAATACTGGTATTAAAGTCCTTAAAAGAAACAATATCTAATCCATATGTTCCATTATCTGTTCCTATTAAAGTGCAACTATATTTATCCGTAGAATTATAAATTACTACCCGTTTCTCATCAACAATGCAAAAAGAATTTGGAATCTCTTCTTTTACATTTCCATCTACTATTCCTGTACATTTCGACTGGGGATTATAGACAGCAATATCACAAGGACTATGGACGTAAAACACATCTCGAGAGTTAGATACAAAATACATTGGAGAAATTGTTTCCCTTACATATTTTGATTCACTAGGTGAAACCACAAAAGACATAAATCTCACATAGTTCTCACCATTGACACTAATACCATCACCAGATCCATCAAAATAGTAACGAAAATCTATTCTGTCACCTGAATATACAATTGGCGTGTAAAGAATATTATTAGTATCTCTATCCAAAGAAACATATACCACTTTATTATCATCCTTGTGACGAGGGTCTATAGTCCACTTCTTACCATCTTTATATACGTAACCTTTATCTACCCATTGATCTATAAAGTCCCCATAAGCTCTGTTTCTTAAACTGATTACGGCTCTAAAATCATTTCTTGAATTACTCTGAATGGTAATATCTATCTCAAATGTTTGGGTAGCTGAATTTGCACTATATGCTATTGATGAAAATAGCTCAGCACTTGATGCAACTGAATTGTGTTTGAAATTCATATATGCAGCATCATTATAGTATGGAGACTCTTCATATGGTGACATGCCGGTTATAGCACCAGTTGCAAATGCACTCCAATCAAAATCAGATAATTTTTGGGATATTGTACGTACATTTTTCCAATCTCCTTCCTCTCGAACAACATTCGTATTATCCACAACTTCAGGAACGTATATAGGTATAGCATTACCATCCCCTTCAGGGAACAATTCTTTAGGTATCACTAATGCACCATAATAATCATTTTTGTGATATTGTGATATTTCTTCTCCCAATAATTTAAAATAAGTTGCGTGTATGTCAATGCCGCTAGTGGTAAGAGTAAAAGCTTGTGGTTTAGAGTAATAGTTATCTACACCATAAAAATAAATCATATATTTCCCAACTGGTAGCTCATCATTCCAACTTTTACCACTTCCTGATAAAAGAAAATTTCCTTCTTTTAATAATGCAAATTTTGAAGCATCCTGATCTGTATAGACATTAATTTTACCGAATGAATATATAAATGATTTATACATATTTTCGGTCTTATCCCATTCAATATATCCAGCTTCAAAATCACAGTACCCATGACCACTTCTATCTAATTGATTCATCACGGGGAATCCTAAATCGCTATATGTTCCATGCAAATTGGTATATACTTCATCAAGTTTACCATAAGTAACAAATGCTTGGCCCCTCTGAGGATGACCTGTGTTTTCATCATTTTGATTACTTATCCAATGTATAGTGCCTGTCTCAAACTTTGAGTACCTTCCTGTTGTTCCCTGGGGGGATTTTGCAGCTTCCTTTTCATCTTCTGCCACAGGTCCTAATTGAGCTTTATCTGGATAATTATAGTACTTTTCCCAAATTGCACCATGGATATAAGAAGCGTTATTTCTTATGGGATTGTACATGATCACCCCCCCCGGAATGCCAGATGCTCCTGGGAAGTCTTGTACTTGATATCCGAAAGCTTCATGAACCACTGTAGTTGGTTCGCCCAATACACTTAATCCTCCATTTCGTTCATAGGCTTCAAGAAACTTTTGTGTAATCTCTGTGGGAGTAGCGCCTTCACCCACTTTTATAGTAGAATCAACATTGTTTAATTTTACAACATAAGCACTTGTTGAATCATCCCACTCAATCTTGCCACCTTCAAATTCACAGTATTCATGTCCCTCTCTTTCTTCTTGGTCCATTATTGGGAAACCCAATCCACTTGCAGTACCACCTACAATTGCATATAGTTCATCCAGTTCTCCGTAAGTCATATAAGTGGCCATATAATGATCGCCACTACCATGCCAGTGAAGGTGTCCATTCTCAAAGTCACTCACTTTGCCAGTTGTGCCCTTAAAGGACGTTACAGCATCTCTTTCATCACTTGTAACAAGACCCAGAACACTGTTTGCATAACCCAAGGTACCCCATTTTGCAAAGATTGCACCGTGTATCTCCACTACTTCCCCTGAATTGATGTTATATTCAAGAGCACCGCTCTGACCTCCGTTTGAAAAAGTCTGATATCTAAACAATGTTCCATATTTAGAGATCTGAGGCTCAGACATCGCTTCTATTGGATAACCGAGAGTACCTGCTCCATATCCAAGTTGTCCCCATTTTGTGAACAATGGATTAAATATAGCATACGCTTCTCCAGTATGTGGGCCGTTCTTAAAACAATCTATAGCACCGTTCTGGAAATTCACGTATGAACAATAATTCCCTACACTATCACTCTCTCCATCCAACTCACCTGTACCTACTGGTTGTCCAAATATTGGAGAACCACCAAGTGCATGATATTTGTCTATTATAGCCTGAGTGATGCTTATATCAGCGCCATCTGGAATGGAAATTAACATCTCACTTGAAACCTGAATTACATTACTGAAACTGTACCCGTTCCACTCAAGAGCTTCGGGAGACGTAAAATGGCATTTCATTCCATTTTCTATAAGGTAGACATCAGAACTGCCTTGCACTTGGACTAAAGATCCTTCAGTTGGTCCATCATCCTGAATTTCAGTTTTCAAAATAGATAGGCCACCGTACTCGGGAATCATATATATATAATTACCAGATACAGCACCAATGCCACATCCATCAAATGCAGAATAATGTTCTACTGGATCTTCAGGATAACTAGTATAATAATCCTGATCTACAAGTGTTGGTACTTTAGGATTAGCAATATTTGCAATTTCAAGAGAATATACATCACTATCCGAGTTAAGCACATAGGCATATTTAGCCGATATAACAACTTGTTCTGTATCACTACCAGTTACACTCAGCTTTCCTACAAGTTGAGGTATTGTCGGATTACTAATGTCTAGAACTATAAGGCCATTCGCACCATTGGCCAAATATACATATTGGCCAGAAACCGCAACATCATTAAAAATATAACTGTTAGTATACTGTCCTACAAGCTTTGGTTCTGCTTGATTACTTATATCTAGAACCATGAAAGAGCCAGTCTGGGAATTACCGTTTAAATAATGACCAGCTACTAAATGTAGATATTGATCAGATACGTCAAGATTCGTAATATCATTAAGAATATACTGTCCTACTAGTTGTGGTGATACAGGATTACTAACATCCAGAATAAAACAACCTTTTCCATAACTTAGTAAATATGCATAATCATTAGATACCTCTATAATTTCTGTAGAATCAGGATTAGTGTATTGGCCTACAAGTTTTGGTGTAGTCGGATTATTAATATCGTATATCATAAGAGTGGTACCAATTGAATAGTCAGAAGCAGCGACATAGATATATTTATCAGATGAAGTAATACTACCAAAACCTGTATTTGTTGGTGGAGTTATACGACTTACTTCTACTGGGTTTGTTGGATCAGTTACACTTAATACAACAAGATCACCGAGCTGTAAGACATAAGCATAATTTCCAACTACCTCTATGTCTCCAATTTCTCGATCACTGCCAAAACTGCCTACTTGTTGTACATTTATTTTTTCAGATGAACCTATTCCCACAGTCATCATTACTAAAAGTAATACTATCCCAAAAAGAATTAATCTGATCAACTTGATTCGCATTTGTACCACCAGCTACACAATCAATAGAAAATTTAGAGTTACCCTATCCCCAACTCCTACTTCCAATTTAGACTACATCAAGGTGTGAAAGTATATTGTATGTTCAAAAACTTTAACATCTTCATGTTATATTTTATAATGGAATGCGTCTAGTATATATACATATCTAAAAAGTTTTTAACTCATTAATATATTATTAAATGCTAATGTTTGCATTCACATACCCAAAAATTAAATTTTGAAAACCTCTTATCAATTGGGCAGAAGAAGCAGTTTAGTCTTCAACTGAAGTCGTTAAATATACACACAGTTGTATGCCTAATAATATAGAAGATTTCGAAAAATCCGGTATTTGAAAATTGTCCTTACTATTTATAAATGATAGGTTAAAAATGGGTTTTTATAGAAATCATCCGTAAACATGCAGAGACTTTTCCGGACATAAATCATTCAATTTTTGATAGAACATATTCGTATAGCCATTTTGGAATTTTGTCTTCATTTAATATTAATGAATTGTCTGGCTTTTTCTCAGCTATCAACCGCATCTCACTTGAATTGTCAAAAATATATGCCCTTCTGCAATGTGGCAAAGCCATGAATAGATTATCAAGTGACCGTGGATACCTACTTTGGATTTTCTCAGGAGGAACGTCATGTTTTCCACCCAATGCTCTTTCTTTCACACGATCGCAATTAATATGGAAATCTACCGTGCTTATAAAATATAAATATACTAACCATCCATTGTTCTTTGCAGTTTCAAGGAAATCTACTTTAGATGGGTGTGACAATACCGTTTCATATGAAAACAATGGTTCATCTGTTTTTATGAAGCAATGTCTTAGAAAATCAGCTAGCAGTGCACCAGTATAGGAATTTTTGTTAATTACATTAAAACAGTTGTCTTCGATTTTGATATCTTTGATGTCAATGCTACTATGGTCAAAAAAGGGGGAGTGGAAGACGAAATCCCGAAAATCGTTCTCATCAACTTTTAACCCAAATTTATCAAAATCAAGTACATCAATGGAATTAAGATCATCAGGATTAATATGGTGATGTGGATTAATCAGTTTAGGTCTTTCTTTGATAAACTGGCTAACCAACGTTGTTTTGCCTGACCCATTTGGTCCTGCAAATACTCTCATACGTTTCATAGCTGGTATCGCCTTTTTTCCGGCATTACTGATATATTCTCGATTGTCATAATGACTTCAGTATGTCCGTTTGGATACAGTTTAACTATCTTTTTGCCTTGTTGAACTGTTACCGATCTTCCATGGCTAAATGCATTCCTTATCGCATTGCTGGAGGCTTTTTTTGCGATTCTCGCAATGTCTTTAGTCTCTCTTTTTTCACGTTTTCGTATATTATTTGCTAATCGCACTATAGATTCCCCCGTTTAGCAAATTTGTCATGTGTCGTTATATCAGGCATTGGCATAAATACATTTGTGTTAATTAGAAAAACATCGGAATTAGATCCAGAAAAGGTGTCCAACTCAATTCTCTTATCATTAATAAGAGAAGCTCTTTTCAATACTCGGCTCGCGCTCACATAAGTATCTCCTCATGAATAGGTTTTACAATGTTCCAGTATATCTTAGTGAGACCTCTATAAACTGTAGTAGCTACAGAAGAGCAGCTGTCTTCTATCATTCGCCAGATATTACCTACCACTTGTGGATTATTTAGCATAGAGTCAATTTGCAAATTTTTAAATTTGTAAGTTTATGCAAAGTTCCTGTATTTTCCAGTGCATCTTGCACACCGCGTTTCTTTCTCGTACAGGATCTTGCAATAAAATCGCAAGGTTGTAAGGCCTTAAGTAGCTACACTTCCCTAACAATACGGAAACCGAGGTCGTTTATGCTGCTGTCCTGGACGTATCCGTAACGATAGCAGCTCCCGACAAGGCGGTTCCAGCTGCCGCCGCGAATGACCCGAGAGGATGTACCATCAGCTTCCCAAGCACTACCATCAGTCGGAGCACCGTTGTAAGAATGATGCCATCTGTCTTGACACCATTCCCAGACATTTCCATGCATATCATACAATCCCCAAGGATTCGGATTCTTTTGGCCCACCGGATGAGTAGTTTTACTCCCTGCATTTTCATAATACCAGACATAGTCACTCAACTTTGATTCGTCGTCTCCAAAGGAATAAGTCGTGGCCGTGCCTGCTCTGCAGGCGTACTCCCACTCTGCTTCGGTGGGGAGACGGTATTTGTCAGTACCTTCCTTTGCGTTCAGCTTCTTAACAAATTCCTGCACATCATCCCATGACACACACTCAACGGGATTACTATCACCTTCGAATTTCGAAGGGTTATCACCCATTATCTCAACCCACTGCTCTTGGGTAACTTCATACTTGCCAAGGTAGTAGGCATTTTTGATGGTCACTTCATGAACGGGCATTTCACCAGGATATCTATCATCTGAACCCATCTCAAACTCACCTGAAGGGATGAGCACGAACTCCATACCGATAGAATTGGTGTAAGTTTCCATGTTTTCCTGATATCCAGTATTAGTGATGGTCTTGTTGTCTGTGGCAGCTAGTGAAGAAGTAACAACCTTGGTGTTCTGGGACACAACAGTAGTCTGATTGTAAGAATCGTCCACCAGCAGTGGTGATAACATCCAGTAGCCTGCAAGTACAATAACGACCAATACTGGAAAAATTAACGTTTTTTCCTTGATTTTAGGATAGCTACCGCTATCCTAAATAATTCTTTTATGTTTGAGCGTCTTCAGTTGATGTAAGTTAAAGCAAAAAGCTGTCATAAGCATCTTTACATTTACTCTTTCCACAGTTGTAACAAGAACTTTTCCTGCATTGAATACTTCTTTGACCACAGAATATACTCGTTCTGCTGGAACTCTTTGGATACTGATCCTTTTGTTCCTCAGGATATCACCTATTTCTAATGGATGTCCTCTCACAGCTCTTTGCATGGTTGCTGCAAAACCTTTTGCAATTGCTCCGAAGTATCCTCTATCTCTGTACACAACTTCATTCAACTCAGAGAGATCTATCTGAGAATCATGAACCGATGCAGTTGTTGTTTTGAATCTTCTGATCAATTCATGATCCTTATCGATGATCGTGTGGAGCTTGTAACCAAAAAAGGATTTACCGCCTTTCTTTGTCCAGGTTCCATCCTTACTTCTTCTTGTTTTTGCTTCTTTTCCTCTCGGTTCATCTGCTTTAGCATGTCCTGGAGTTGAATGGATAAAAGTAGCATCCTGGATCATTCCTTTTTTGATCTTCAATCCAAGAGCATCAAGCTGCTTCTGCATTTCAGTCCATATTTGTTCTTCTTTTCCATTATCGATGATTCTCTTGCGGAATGACCAGACAGTTGTACTGTCTGGTACATATTCAGGAAATGAAAGAAATTTCCTGAAGGATATTCTATCGATGCACTGTCTCTCAAGTTCAGCATCAGAAAGACCATGCCATTGTTGTAGTACTAGCATTTTAAACATCACAATAACGTCATCTTCAGGCCATCCGCCTGAAGCTGTTTTATTAGAATACATCGATTCAAGAATGGGACGAAATGGTTTCCAGTCAATCAATGATTCGATTTCAGCAAGCTTATCTCCAACAGATTGAAGACGTTTGTATTCTTCGTTAAGAGCAAAATCAGTTAAATCATCCATAATTATTAATTTACTTAGCAATTATTTATATTTTAGCAGGATGTTATAAAGGAGAGAGAAGGTTTATCGAAATTCTCTATACTTTTTCCTCACCTTCCACAGCTGCAGGCGTCCATCTTGGGCGCAGTGCTAACGGTCTTATCGAATGGAAGAATAACAAAGGAAAAACACTAAAAGAAATGCAAGAGGCTGAAGCTGGAGGAACATGACAGAGCGTACATTCACCGAATAACTCTTAAATGAAGCCACTCCACTGGACCGTTTGTGAGAATGTACGTGCACAAATGCATGTGCTTGTGAAGCGTATCCTACGTTACCGGACAAGCAGGAGAAAGCTACTCGAACAGTGCTGATGCAGGCAGAAGTGCTGTCACAGGAATGGGTGGCTGTGGCTTGAAAGGTGATTTTACAGTGTTTTAGATGCGCTGCCAAGAAATCTGGTTAAATGTGAACTACCACCTGTTGAAACAGGTGGCTTCCTGTTTCATTGCTGAGCCTAACGGCTCAACTCCACAGGCTTTTACCGTAGTCCCTACGGCTAAATTGAGAATATTAATAGCAGCGTTATGATCTCTATCCAACACTAATCCACAGTTTGGACATCTGTGTATTCGTGTAGCAAGTGTTTTACTCACTTTTATGCCACAAGAACTACAGTTTTGAGATGTATTGTGAGGTGCAACTAACTCAACGATCTTACCAGCTTCTTCCGCTTTGTACATCGTATACTGAATTAGTTTACCCCATGCTGCATCATGTATTGACTTCGACAACTTAGAGTTCTGGACCATATTCCTGATATTCAAATCTTCAAAGACCACCAGGTCATAGTTGTCAACAAGAATCCTGCTAAGTTTGTGGTTAAAATCACTCCTCTTATTGAAAATCACTTTGTGAGCATGAGATACTTTATCGGACTGCTTTTTCCAGTTATTGGAATATAATTTCTTGCGACTAAGAGAACGCTGTTGTCTTTTAAGCTTATCTTCTATTTTCCGATAGTATCCGGGAGCTTCGATCTTTGTACCATCACTTAATGTGACAACAGCATTCAGCCCAACATCAACACCAATAGATTTAGCAGGCTCAATTGATCTTTTAGGTTTAACTTCTACAGAGAAACAGGCATACCACGATTTTCCATCCTTTATAATAGAGCAAGTTTTAATCTTTCCCTCTATTTTACGATGTAGAACGATTTTGATATCACCAATCTTCGAGAGTTTCAGTTTCTTTCCAGATATCTTGAAACCAGATTGTGGATAACTGAAACTGCTATACCTATTTTTTCCCCGGAACCTTGGATATCCTGGTTTTGTTTCCCCTTTTTTACATCTTCTAAAAAACGCATCAAACGATTTACCCAACCGTCTAATGACATCTTGTTTAACCTGAGAATGCACATCAGTGTCAAATTCAAGATACTGGACCTGATATAACTGATCCATGGTAGACAGACTTTGATTGCATCTATCGTATGCATTTCGACGGTCTGCTAAAAACTCATTATAGATATGTCTACATACATCAAGTGTTTTGTTCAGAACGAACACTTGCTGGGTTGTAGGATATAATCTGAACTTGTATGTTTTCAGCATTACATACTAATATGCTCACAATGCTCATATACGTTTTGCACCTATAGGTAAATATGACATATTCCAGTTCAGCAGTCTATGAAATTAACTACCATATAGTATGGTGTACAAAATACAGAAATCAGGTGATGACAGACGAAGTAAAACAATTTATGGATGACCAGATAAGAACCATAGCCGATTCAAAAGAGTGGACTGTGATCGAACTGGAAGTAATGCCAGAACATATTCATCTCTTCTTATCAGCACCGCCGTTTGTAGCACCCACAGACATTGTTAAAGTCATGAAAGGTGTAACTGCCAAGAGAGTATTTGAGAAATTCCCCCAGCTCCGTAGAAGAAAGTTTTGGGGAAATCACATGTGGTCACCTAGTTATTATATTGGAACTCATGGAAATGTCTCTGCAGAAACGATTAAAAAATACATTGAAGGAACATCGAATAGAGGTCGCAATTCATCCACTGGTTGAAACCAGTGGTCTTCTTGCTTCAATGTTATAAAGTGGAACTAAAAAATGAAGTGAAGCGAATTATTTTCGCTCCCAATCAATAGTTCCGCTTTTCTGGCTGCTTGTATCTTCCGTCCTCAGGACGATGTTATGGTCAACTTCGGTCTCTGGTCGACGTTTGGCCACTCCGAGCTATAGAAGGCTATGTAATTACCGCCCTCTGCCTTTGCCTTGAGGAAGAAACCAGTGTTGTCATAATCACCACTTACATATTCCTGTACAAGTTCTGTGACATCAAACTCATAATATCTGTTATCAGGCACTACACTCGCAGGGAATGTCACCGATGCATATGGTGTGGTACCCTGATCAACACCATTCTTATCGAACCAGTTCCCTCCTGCCGTATCCCACGGAGTTCCAGACATCCTGGAGTTCCAGGTAACATACTGTGGATCCCACTGCATTGGCCTGTATACCTCTACTACAGTATCGGATGTACGTGTTGCACCTGCAGGATAGTACCAGTAGAGCGAGAGGGTTGCCTTAGATATTGTCGTATTATTATACATGCTAAGATCGAACAACATCACATCCCTGCAACGATATGCACTTTTCCCAATATCAAGATAGTCAGTACTGGAAAGGACAGTGTTCGGAGATGACTGACGTAGCCTGTTATCATACTCTGGTGTATAAGCGATAGTTGTTACCTGGCTACCGACAACTGCCTGCATTGTGTCTGAATCGTTTTGGCCACCATTATCAGTGACAGTGAGTGTCACAGTGTAATTCCCTGCAGTTGCGTAGGTTTTAGTAACCATCACTTCGGTTGCTTCAGTGGTTATACCATCTGCAGCATCGAAGTCCCATGAGTATGAGACTATGCCCTTATCATCAGTTGAAGCACTGCCATTGAACGTAACTACTGAGCCTGTAGTAGCAATCTGGTTAGGACCTGCTTCGGCAACTGGTGGATTATCCACAGTAACCGATGTTGTAGTTATGGTCAATTTCGGTCTCTGATCAGCGTTGGACCAATCCGAACTGTAGAAGGCTATGTAATTACTGCTCTCTGTTTTTGCCTTGAGGAAGAAACCAGTGTTGTCATAATCACCACTTACATATTCCTGTACAAGTTCTGTGACATCAAACTCATAATATCTGTTATCAGGCACTACACTCGCGGGGAATGTCACCGATGCATATGGTGTGGTACCCTGATCAACACCATTCTTATCGAACCAGTTCCCTCCTGCCGTATCCCACGGAGTTCCAGACATCCTGGAGTTCCAGGTAACATACTGTGGATCCCACTGCATTGGCCTGTATACCTCTACTACAGTATCGGATGTACGTGTTGCACCTGCAGGATAGTACCAGTAGAGCGAGAGGGTTGCCTTAGATATTGTCGTATTATTGTACATGCTAAGATCAAACAACATCACATCCCTGCAACGATATGCACTTTTCCCAATATCAAGATAGGCAGTACTGGAAAGGACAGTGTTCGGAGATGACTGACGTAGCCTGTTGTCATGGGTAGGAGTCATAGAAGAAATTGTAGATATATCAGGTGCAACTTTGATCAACCAAGCATCTTCGGAACCAGCTCCGTACGACATGGTCTCTCCTGCAATTATATATCCTCCATCCGAAGTCTGCTGAACGGAATTTGCACTATCATCTAAGGTTTCACCAAAAGTCTTATTCCACTGCTGGTTACCATTACTATCAACTTTGATCAACCAAGCATTATCTTCGGAACCGGCTCCGTACGACCGAGTCGTCCCTGCTATTATGTATCCCCCATCCCCTGTCAGCTGGACCGAATATGCACAACCAGAAACATCAGTCTCATTTCCTCCACCAAATCTCTTATCCCACGTTATGTTACCATTGCTATCAGTTTTTACTAACCAAGCAGCATCCGGATCTCCCATATCTCCCCCAGCAACTCCTGCGAGTATATAGCCTCCTTCAGAGGTCTGCTGAACTGAATGTGCCTGATCATAACCACCTGCAAATCCATTATAAGTCTTACTCCATATCTGATTACCACTACTATCAACTTTGCTTAACCAAAAATTATCATTAGCAGCTGGCATCTCAACCCAACCTGCTATGATGTATCCTCCTTCTGAAGTCTGACTGACGGAAGACGCTTGATAATCGGTGTTACTATCATCAGTTTTAAAAAAAGTATTATTCCACTGCTGGTTACCATTACTATCAACTTTGATCAACCAAGCAGCACCCATAATACTGTCGTAGGAAGAGTTCGTAGCTGCTATTATGTACCCCCCATCCGCAGTCTTCTGGACTGAATTTGCACTGTCATCCAAGGTTCCACCAAATGTCTTATTCCATGACTGGTTACCACTACTGTCAACTTTTATCAGCCAAGCATCAGATCCACCGGCTCCATACGAAGAAGTTGTTCCTGCTATTATGTATCCTTCATCTGAAGTCTTCTGGACTGAATTTGCTTTATCATCCAAGGTCCCACCAAATGTCTTATTCCATATCTGGTTACCACTACTGTCAACTTTTATCAACCAAGCATCAAATCCACCGGCTCCATACGAAGAAGTTGTTCCTGCTATTATGTATCCTCCATCCGAAGTTTTCTGGACTGAATTTGCACTGTCGTCCAAGATTCCACCAAATGTCTTATTCCACTGTTCTGCAGGAACTGCTGCCTGTACTAATGCTGGCATAACCGCAAAAATAACTAAAGCAGCTACTAATATTGCTATTTTACTGCTTTTCACGGAGTTTATACTGAAATTATTTGTATAGTTACTCATTTTACTACCATTCCTTTACCTATAACTCATTCCATACTTATATAAAAAATCAAATATGTTGGGGGGGAGCAGTGATATCCACGATCAAAAGACCATCGCCGGACACATAGACACAATCACTTTCTACGGCAAAATCAAGCACTTCTGGTGGAGTAATTGTTCCCATTACTTCTGATGGTTTGGATAAATCAGTGAGATCCAGCACTACATGGTCCTGGCCTTCGCCAATATATGCATAGTCCCCATCTACATCAACACCGAAGACATCTCCGTCAAAAAAACTGATGAAATCCACATTAACATAATTTTCGGAATTGATTCCTGCAGTCAGTAGCAGGAACATCAATACTATTCCAGAATAGATCGATCTAATCGATCTGATTTGCATACACTCCCTCTCCACCATTTATAGGGAACTTACAGCTACCTTAGCGAATACCCATAAAATTATATGGGGTAAGGTACTATTTAAACATACTTAATAAAAATTGCCAATCAAAATATATTTTTATTATGTAATTTTTTGCATTAATTTCTTTCCAAGGGCAATATGGTTTAGTTTCTTTCGATTGACAAAGCGTTAATATGCTGGATTTTGTAAACGATGATTCAAGGAATGAAACAGGAAGCTGCTCAGTCTTTAGCTGAGTGGTAGTTCACACGTAATCAACGATGCATCACTAAGTTAATATATTATCTTTACTCGAACTTTTAAACAAAGTTTAAATAATACTCAACTGTAATTATCGACGATTATTCAACAAAAAAAGAGGATCATATTTGTTTACAATAGATTGGTGGTACAAATGCAAATAAGACTGAATCGCCTGCTCTTTTTAGGCATTATATTATTTTCCCTTTTGATGACAGCAGGAATCGGCTCTGCACTTACAATTACAACTGGTGATCAAACAGTTACTGAGAACAGTCTACTGAGTTTTACTGTGGCTACTGATGACATTAATGCCATAATAACAGTTGATCAAGCAACACTTCCAACAGGAGCTAATTTTGCTTCAAACACTTTCAGCTGGGCACCAGCTACTGGTACTGCAGCTGAAAGTCCTTACAGCGTAATATTTCATGCAGAAGCTAATGGCGAAACTATAAGTAAGACTATAAATATCAACGTTATTGCATTGGACAAAACTGCTCTGAATGCAGCAATTACTACAGCTAACACAAAAGTAAGTACTGCCGTTGCAGGGACAGAGATAGGACAATACCCACAATCTGCAATAACTACATTCCAGACAGCAATAAATACCGCACAAACTGTTGCTGATAGTACAACCGCAACGCAAACACAGATTAATCAGGCTGTTACTACTCTGCAAGCAGCTCAAACAATATTTGATGTTTCAAGAATCACATCCATTGATAAAGCTGCATTGACAGCATCCATTACATCTGCAGATACAAAAATAGCTGCTGCAGTAGCAGGAACTGGAATTGGGCAGTATCCACAAACAGCAATAGATGCTTTTCGGGCAGCAATTGCAACTGCACAGACAGTTGCTTACAGTACAACTGCAACACAAACTCAAGTAAACCAGGCATTAATTACCCTCCAAGCAGCTGAAATAACATTCGATTCAGCTATAGAAACCGGAGTTGATTCTGCTACTAATCTTAAAGAAAGTGCTACTGGAACAAGCTGGATAAACTGGACATGGACTAACCCAACTACAGATTTTAGCTTTGTAATGATTTACATCGATGGAACATTTATTACAACCACGACCGGCCAGTCATATAACGCAACAGGTTTTGCAGAAGGAACGGTACACAGAATAGGTATCCAAACTGTAGATAACAACGGGAACGTCAATCCTACAACTGTAAGTGATCAAGCAGTAACATCAACAACAACAGATGAGATTAACATAGACTTAGTTGGCCTGTTTGGTGGATATATTAAATATATGGCAGTGTCAGGAAATTATGCATACATTGGCGAAGGGAGAACTCTTGCTGTAGTAGATATTACTAATGTTTCAAATCCATCAGAAGTGGGTAGGGTTCTTACACCATCTTCTATCAAAGATATTGCTGTAGCGGGAAATTATGCTTACATTGCCGATTCTGACAAGGGTATTCTTATTGTAGATATAAGCACTCCAACGTCACCAAAAATAGTAGGGAATTATGATACTGATGATGCAGAAGATGTTGTTTTATCTGGCAATTATGCCTATATAATCAATAGCATCTATTCAGATAGTAGCTACAGCAGTTCTCTTTTGATTATAGATATTACAAATCCTTCATCACCAAAGCTTGCAGGCAGTTATGATGCTTCTGGCAGTATTGGAGATATTGCTGTAGCAGGAAATTATGTATATTTAACTAATGGCAATAATCTCGATATTATAGATGTCAGAACTCCATCATCTTCAAGACTTGTGGGCATCTATACTAATGCTGATGGTTCTGTAGAGAAGGTTACTGTAGCAGGCAATTACGCGTATTTAATTACCTTTGATTCTAATAATTATAATGCTGGATTTTCAATTGTTGATATAAGTAATCCATCATCACCAACTCTTAAGAGCAGTTATTATCAAGAGTATCTTAGTGCATCTGATATTGCTGTAGTAGGAAATTATGCATATGTAGTTTACAATGGAGGGGGTGACATATTTATTTATGATGTCAATAATCCGTCATCACCAGAAATAGTAGGCAGTAGTGGTGCTGGTGCTGAATCCAATAATCATATTGTTGTAGCAGGCAAATATGCATATGTAATTGGTGATGATGATGATGAAGCATATACTGGTTTTTCCATTGTTGACATTAGCAATCCATCCTCTCCAACTATTGCTGGGAATTATTATAACAGGTATGGTTCAGCACACTCTGTCGCTGTATCAGGAAACTATGCCTACTTACTGAACGATAACGTAGCTAGCAATCATTATCTTTCCATTGTAGATATAAAAGACCTATCCTCTCCAAAGCTTATGAGCAGCACTTATAGCACTGTTGCATGGGATATCGTCATAGTAGGTAATTATGCATATATAGGCGATGACGACGGTCTTGAAATTGTGGATGTAAGTAATCCATCATCACCGACACTTATAGGCACTTATGATACTGATTTGGATATAACAGGTGTTGCAGTATCAGGCAACTATGCATACGTAACCAATAACTTTTACTTCAATGATGTTAACCGTGGTTATCTTGATATTGTTGACATCACCAACCCATCATCACCAAGACGTGTAGGAAGCTATACTAATGCTGGTGGTTCTGGAGGAGACATTGCTATAGAAGGTAATTATGCATACATAGCTGTAAATAATTATAACAGTGGTTCTGGTTATCTTGAAATTGTGGATATTAGAAATCCTGCCTCTCCAAAACTTGTTGGTATATACCCTGCTGGTGGCTCTGTAAAAGATGTTGCTATAGCAAACAATTATGCCTATATAGCTGTAAACAATTATATCGGTAGCTACAATAATCTTGAGATTGTGGATGTGAATAATCCTTCATCACCAACACTTGTAGGCAGCTACATTACTGATTATTCACAGGATACTTTACAGGATATTGCTGTAGATGGAAATTATGTCTACGTCACCGGGCAGTATAGCGGTCTTAGGATTATAAATATCAGTGATCCATCATCACCAAAAATTATGGGTATTTATGATATTGGAAGTTTTTCAACGGATGTTGAAGTATCGGGAAATTATGTATATCTAGCTGCTGGTGACCTTTACATTATTCGTGCGGATCTCCCTTCAAGTTCTGTTGATAACCCACCAGTTGCGAATGCAGGAACTGATAAGAATACCACAACTGGTTCTGCTGTAACTTTCGATGCCAGTACATCAACTGACGATATAGGTATCACATCTTATTCTTGGGATTTTGATGAGTCAAATGGTATAACTTCCGAAGCAAGTGGCATAACTGCAACAAAGACATATACAACTGCAGGAACCTATACTGTCACACTTACTGTGACTGACACAAGTGGACAGATTTCCTCAGACACATTACAGGTAGTTGTTAAACCCGCAGCAACTCCAACCACTCTCTCTTACACACCTCTCTATGACAACCGACTACGGGATCTATCAGCAACTTCTGTTCTTTCCACTACTACATATCTTGATGTTGGAAAGACATCAGCTACTTGCAGAGATGTAATGCTATTCGACCTCAGCAAGTACAAGACAACAGATACGATCTCCAAAGCAACTCTTTCACTCTACTGGTATTATCCAGCAGGTGCTACTCGTGCATCTGATACTGTAGTTGAGATTTACAGGCCAGTTGAATGGGATCCGAAATATGTGACATGGAACTCCAGAATGTCAGGTGTGGCATGGACAAACAGAGGAGGTAACTGGTTTGATAAAAATGGAGTTTCTCAGGGTGCTACACCATATGCTTCATTGACATTTGCAGGTAGCAAAGTTCCTGACAATAAATACTATGATTTTGATGTCACTCAGCTTGTACAGGAGTATGTCAGTGGCAAGTATAAGAACACTGGTTTTTTTATAAAGGCAAAAACAGAAAGCGGCAATTATATTGCGTTCTATAGCTCAGAATATTCAAACGCTGCAATGAAACCAAAGTTAACTATAACATCTACTTCAGGCTCTACTTCCACAGATACTGTTCCTGTTGCAAATGCAGGAGCCGATAAAACTGCAGTTGCGGGCTCTGTTGTCACATTTGATGCAAGCCTGTCTACTGATGATAAGGGCATAGCATCTTATTCATGGGATTTCGATTCATCAAATGGCATAACTTCCGAATCAAACACAGTGAGTGCTATAAAGACATATACTGCAGCTGGAACTTACACTGTAACACTTACTGTCACTGATACAATTGGTCAGAAGTCTACGGATACGGTACAGGTAATTGTAAGTGCTGCAACAACACCAGCAAGCACAGTTACATATGCGCCGACATATGACAATAGAATACGTGAGTCATCTCCAACTACTGTGCTTTCCACTACCACCTATGTAGACATTGGAAAAACTACTTCCAGTTATAGAGATGTGATGATGTTCGATCTAAGTAGCTATAAAACAACCGACACAATATCAAAAGCTACTCTGTCACTCTATTGGTATTATCCTGCAGGTGCTACTCGTACATCAGATACAGTCGTTGAAATATATAGACCAGTGGAATGGGACCCAAAATATGTGACCTGGAATTCCAGAATGTCTGGCACTCCCTGGGCCACTGCAGGTGGAAACTGGTTCGATAAAAATGCAATTGCTCAGGGAACTACACCTTATGCATCAATGACCTTTGCAGGTAGTTCAATGCCTGATAACAAATACTACGAATTTGATGTTACACAGCTTGTACAGGAATATGCAAGTGGCAAATACAAGAACACAGGTTTCTTCCTGAAAGCAAAAACTGAGGGTGGCAATTACATTGCGTTCTATAGCTCAGAATATTCAAACTCTGCGATGAGGCCAAAGTTAACAGTAACTTCAGTTTCAGGATCAACTGCGGTAGATAATCCGCCGGTTGCAAATGCAGGGGCTGATAAAACTGCCACAACAAACTCTATGGTTAATTTTGATGCAGGCCTGTCTACTGATGATAAGGGAATTGCATCTTATTCGTGGGATTTCGATGTATCAAATGGTATCGCTTCAGAAGCCAGTGGAATCACAGCTACCCACGTATACACTGGCACAGGAACATATACTGTCACGCTTACAGTCACAGACACTGCTGGACAGAAAGCTACGGATACAATGAAAGTAGTTGTCAGTAGTTCAGTCGATAACCCGCCAATCGCAAATGCAGGTGACGATAAGACTGCGACAGTAGGTTCAGCTGTGACATTTGATGCCAGTGCTTCAACTGATGACAAAGGTATAACTTCTTATTCATGGGACTTTGATCAATCAAATGGCATAACTGCTGATGCGACTACAAAGACAGCTTCGAAAACATACACGGCTATAGGCACTTACATTGTAACACTTACAGTTACAGATACTTCCGGACAAAAGTCTACAGACACACTGCAGGTAACTGTCAGTAATCCAGTAAGCTCAGTTTCTTATGCACCTCTATATGACAACAGATTGCGTTCAGATACTCCAACCACTGTACTTTCTACAACCACCTATCTTGATATTGGACGTAGTTCATCTACTGCAAGAGAGGTAATGATGTTCGATCTGAGCAGCTACAAAACCACAGATACCATATCCAAAGCAGCTCTGTCTCTCTATTGGTATTACCCGGCAGGTAAGACACGTACTTCTGACACTGTAGTTGAGGTCTACAGACCAGTGGAATGGGATCCAAAGTATGTGACCTGGAATTCTAGAATTTCTGGAACTTCATGGAACAATGCAGGAGGAAGCTGGTATGATAAGAACGCAGTTGCTCAGGGTACTGCACCTTACGCATCAATAACATTCCCAGCTGGAACAGTACCTGGTAACAAGTACTATGATTTTGATGTAACTCAGCTCGTGCAGGAATATGTAAGTGGTAAATACAAGAACACTGGATTCTTCCTCAAGGCAAAGACAGAAAGCGGAAATTACATTGCATTCTACAGTTCTGAGGCATCAAATGCTGCACAGAGACCTAAGTTAACTATATCACATTAACATATGAGCGAATATACATTCGCTCTGCCTTTTTTTCATGTAGATATAGTTAAATTTGGGATGGTATTTTTTTGAGTTTTTGCGAGGTATTTTAAACATCATTGCTGAAATCAGCATGGTTATATTATCATTAGTTATTAGATTTCCATTACTAAACGAAAACCATAGCTTCCATCGGTGACGTTGGGTTCGTATCCATTACGAAAAGCCGACCTACACCATATGGACTCACAGCTATTGCTCCCACCCCTTCCTACCCTAGCGGAACTATTACCATCTTCCCAAGCACTACCATCGATCGGAGCACCATCGTAATTCCAATGCCACTTATCTTGTACCCATTCGATTACATTCCCATGCATATCATAGATACCCCAAGCATTTGGCAGTTTACTGCCTACTATATGTGTTTCAAAACCTGAATTCTCTTTGTACCAACCATAATCAGCTAAGTCAAATTCGTTTTCTTCATTTGTTCCAGCTCTACAAGCATATTCCCATTCTGCCTCGGTAGGTAAACGATATTTATGAGTTGGATCTTTTTCATTCAATTTAGCAATGAACTCTTGAGCCATACTCCATGTTACATTTTCTACAGGCCTATTAGTTTCCATCTGTCCAATGTTAGGTAGTTGGAAATAAGAAGGATTTTTAGTACCAGTTATATTAGTCCATTGTTGTTGAGTAATTTCATATTTGCCGATGTAGAATTGTTTTGTAAAAGTGACCTCTCTGACTGGCTTTTCGCTGCTATCTAACTCGGAACCCATTAAAAAGCTTCCTTTCGGAACTAATATAAAGTGCATTCCGAACTTATTTACCAGTTCATGCTGTGAGCTCAAATTTTGTGTTTGATTTTCTTTTATATTAATCTGCAAAAACCCTATACCATTTAGTATAATCCCAATAATACACAACATTATTATTACAGTTAATATAATGCTGAATGGTTTCTTCCTATTAAATATTTTTTTAATTTGAGATATTTGACTTTCATTTGGGTTGAAACATTTTTTACATAATGGCGATTCACCAGCTTTTCTCGATCCTCTGAACCAAGTTTCACATGTTTCACAAAAATGTGCGCCACAGTCCTTACAAATTAGTAATCTATTTGCTGAATCTATCGTATTTTTACACTCTACACACTGGGTATTGTGTTTCATTTCTTTTTCTTCAATGAAGTTTGAATTGTATTTATTATCAATATTATCAATTACCTCATGAATGAGATTGGATTTATATGTCTCTTCTATGAAATTACATACCTCAACTATCTTTTTTTTATCGTATTCTTTTGGAACATCAGAATCATCATAAGTCGACACTAACATACTTTTTAATACATCAATATTCTTTAAACTAGTCTTATTGGTTAACTTAGAAGATAGTATATCAAGAGTAAGGCATATAGAAAAAACGTTCTGATTCGTAGAACATTTCTCTTTCAGTATATTGAGGGTTTGTATAATATCTAAGGCGGCTAGTTCCCGATTTCGATTGTTTCCTTGACCCATTTTATCCATCTTCCCACCCATATATTTATAAATTAAATAAAATCAAGATATTTTTAGTATAGATATTCAACTAAAGCCGTCTCTATTTTTTCTGTTCTTTCCTTATAAGAATCATTGATGGCGTGAGCAATTGATTCTCTTATTTCATAGTTCTCAAATATTTTGTAGCTAGAAATTTTCATTTTCTCAACATGGCTCTTGATTGATTCGTATATTTTACTGTCTTTAGATTTAATATTTTTTTTAATTTCCTCAATTGAATAACTATCAAAAATACGAAACTCTTCAATTATCAAAAAAAATTCAAATTCATGTTCAGTAAAATTTTTTGTTATATTAGAAAAATCGCTATTATTATGAAAAGTAGTAGCTAACTTTAACCGTGCCAAAGCAATTTTATTTTCAAAATGATGATATTCATCCAAACTAATACTTGTAGTTTCTTCTAAAACCTGCCTTGATTCTTCTAACTTATTCCAGAGTAGTATTCTTTTAAAATCATCTTCATGTAACAAATCTTGATACCCTTTTCTCAACACTACATTGACAGGACTTAGAATACTTATATAAATCTCTCTATTTTCAGAACTAGCATCTTTACCATATTTCACATTGGCACCTCTTATCAATCCTTAGACACTTTATCTAAACAGTTCAATTTCTTCAGTAAAAAAATTGATTAAATGGGATCTATTTGGTTCCTCGGAATTAATTTCAACTTGAACTTCTACAGACTCAAGTGTTTCATTTATATTCACTCTTATTTGTGCATACCCTCTTCTTGTGGCAGATTCATAATATTTTGTATTACCAATAGAGTTTTTATATATAGCTTTTTTTTGAGCTAATAAATAATTGATAAATGAATCTACAGCTTCCTTAGATTTGTTCAGTTGAAATTTGATTTTCCTTGTTTCAGGTAAGTTATCCACTTCAACTTTGGAGATCTTATATACTGAAACGTTATGTGCGGATGTACGTAGGTATAGATCTGATAAAAGATTTTCAATATCATTATCATTTATTATTCGTGTAATACCTTGAATTTTTCTGACATCATCTGCTTCTGATGAAGACTTACTAAATACATATTCGATTCTCTTTCTTTCTGAATCAGAATCGTAATTACAAATTACTAAATACATTTAGAAAACAGACAGTAATATTAGTAAATAAAACTACTCCTCCTAAATGGAGGATATTTGCTCCATTTCAATGCTATTTAAATTAAACGGATAAAATTTTAGCATAGTCTCGAATGTTTTTTTTATTTTGTTATTGTGGTGGTTTCTTTATCGTATGATGAGGGTGAATTATGAGCACTTTGAATTCATATATTTAGATGATTAGAAAACTATCCTATTCTATATCTTTTTTAACTGGTGAACAGTTTGTTTTTCGTCTGATTTGTTGTCTTTGTTTTTATCAACCAAAGTAAAATTAGAAATATAATGTTCTATTATCCTCCAAAATGGAGGGAAATGATTATTTACTATAAAGTATATTCTAAAATTATACCTATATGGAGATAACTAGATATTGTTCAACTATTCTCCTTATTATAGGTATTCGATAAAGAGGAGATTAGAACTAAGACAAAATGTAGTACAAGCGTATCATGGAAAGGTAGTATATTGTAATGAAAATCTGCTGATCCACTTAATGAAGCGCTTGCATGAATAGGAGGACTAAATATGAATGTAAAAAGGTTGGAAGGAATAACCAGAATAGGTGTTTTGTTATTGTGTGTATTTGCGATTGCAATTGCACCAGTCCAGGCAGCAGAATTAAAGGCAACAACAGCCAATATTAATTTCTTGGCTGGTTCTCAGGCACAATGGAAAACATACCAAACAAATCCCTTACATGAATACCTCATGTATGACTCCACTTCTAATTTTGATGTTGTCAAGCGGACAGCAATATCTAAATATTTCCCTTTAGCCAAGCAATATTCCAATGTTATAAAGGTGAATGAAGTAACAAGCCGACCAGCATCACAAGCAAATTTCGATGGACAATGTGTAGCTTTTGTAAAAGCTGTCACTAAAACCCCAAATATAGCAACAGGTTCATGGTATAGAGGAAGGGCAGTTGTGAAAAATGGAAAGGTAGACCCAACTATACCAATTGGAACAGCGATAGCCACTTTTATATATGATTCGACAAAAGGTCGCTATGTATATAGTGGTCATACAGCACTATATGGCAATCCTTCTAGTACTGGACTAAACGTGTGGGATCAAAATTATCTAAATGACAAAGCAGTAGCAAGGCATTGCATATCATATACTGGAACTACCAGGGAATCCAATATCAAGAACTATTACGTTGTTAATATTCAATAAAGTAGATGTGTGCCCTATTTAAAGTTTGGTGCTTTTCTGTTACTTTTGGCACCGTTCTTTTAAAATAGGTATTTTTTGGCTTTGTAGAAAACAATTGAAATTAATAGCTTTAGCTAGAATTCGTCAAAAACATCGATATTGAAACTACATTCAATATTTTATTGCCATGAATTATTGTTTGAATTAGCAGGATTTCTACAGACCAGTTTTCTATTAACATCGATTTAATAATTATGGGTTACATGGTATAATAAGAGGAGTGGATCATGACATTAAAACTAATCGAAAGTGTTCTCTTGGCTGTATTGGTTGCAATACTGCTTTCTGCAAGTTCAAGTGCAAGTACATTGTCATCGAATGTTGGAATTGCTGCAGGTGGTGATTTGACGTATCTGGATCAACAAAATCTGGATAAATATTTCCAAAACCTAACACAACTAGGAGTAACTTGGGTCAGATGGGACATTGAATGGAGAGCTGTCGAAAAGGAACGTGGAATCTATAACTGGGAGACATCTGATAAAGTAGCAAAAACTGCTCAAAAATATGGCATCAAATCTCTTATAATAATACATCTGCCCCCAGAATGGGCTATTCAGGAAGGCCTTTATAATGAGAATCGCCAATCTCCCCCTAAAGAGTTCGAAGATTTTGCCTACTTTGCCAAGCAAGTAGCCATAAGATATAAAGAATCTGCCTATGGACCAATAGAATACTTTGAAATCTGGAATGAGCCAAATCTTGAAGGTGGATGGTACCCTGCCTCAAATGCAGAAAGTTATGCTGAATTGTTAAAGCTATCATACACTGCAATTAAAGAAGGAAACCCAAATGCTAGGGTTATATCAGGTGGGTTGGCAATGGCAGTTACTAAGGACAATAATATTTCTCCTGTAGATTTTATAAACTCGCTTTATGAAGCAGGAGCAAAAGGCTATTTTGATGCCATAGCTTTACATCCATATACCTATCCTGCAGCTCCAAATAGTGAAGTTGAGTGGAATGGATGGAAGTCTATTGATTCAGTTCGTGAAATAATGGTGAAAAATGGGGACAGTGACAAAAAAATATGGATCACTGAATATGGTGCTCCAACATATGGACCCGGCTCTAAGTTTGAAATCATCACAGAGGGTGTTTTTAACTATGGGTCTGACTATATGAGCGAAGAAGCTCAGGAAGAAATGTTCAGACAAGCAATAGAATTCTATAACAAAAAAGAGTTTTTAGGTGCGTTTTTCCCATTCAACCTTTTTGATAAGAAAATATCTACTACTGAAAAACTTAACACAGAATACTACTTTGGTCTAATTCACGACAACGGTACCAAAAAACCAGCATACTGGGTCATCAAGCAGGCATTAAATACAACAAGTCCAGCTGTTTCTGTTTCTTACATTCCTAAGTACGACAACCGACTGAGACAATCTTCTCCAACGAGTGTTCTTTCCACTACTACCTACCTCGATGTTGGAAAAAGTACATCGTGTAGCAGGGATTTGATGTTTTTCGACCTTAGTGCTTACAAGACAACTGATATAATATCAAAGGCAACTCTCTCACTATATTGGTATTACCCTGCAGGTGCTACCCATACTTCTGATACTGTAGTTGAAGTATACAGGCCTGTTGAATGGGACCCAAAATATGTGAGCTGGAACTCAAGGGCATCAGGAACTCTTTGGAGTATAGCAGGTGGAAACTGGTATGATAAGAATGCAGTATCTCAAGGTACTACACCTTATGCATCAGTAACATTCTCTGCTGGCACTGTGCCTGATAACAAGTACCATGAGTTTGATGTCACTCAGTTAGTAAAGGAGTATGTAAGTGGCAAATACAAGAACACTGGTTTCTTCATCAAAGCAAAGACTGAAAGTGGAAACTATATTGCATTCTACAGTTCAGAATATTCAAATGCTGTAATGAGACCTAAATTAACCATTACACCATCTTCAGGTTCAACTTCTATAGATTATGCTCCTGTTGCAAATGCAGGCGCTGACAAGACTGCAACGGTTGGTTCAGCTGTAAGTTTTGATGCAAGTGCTTCAACTGATGACAAAGGTATAGCTTCGTATTCATGGGATTTCGATGTGTCAAATGGAATAAACGCTGATGCAACTACAAAGACTACTTCAAAAACGTATACTATAGCAGGCACTTACACTGTAACTCTAACTGTTACAGATACAGCAGGACAGAAATCCACAGATACATTAAAAGTAGTTGTTAGTAATACACCAAGTTCTGTCTCTTATATACCTACTTACGACAACCGACTGAGACAATCTTCTCCAACTACTGTTCTTTCGACTACTACCTACCTTGATGTTGGAAGAAGCACAAGTAGCTCCAGAGATGTATTGTTGTTCGATCTTAGTGCGTACAAGACAACAGATACAATATCTAAAGCAACTCTCTCGCTTTACTGGTATTATCCTGCAGCAGCTACCCGCACTTCTGATACTGTAGTAGAAGTTTACAGGCCAGTGGAATGGGATCCCAAATATGTTACCTGGAACAACCGGGCTTCTGGTACTCCGTGGAGTAATGCAGGAGGAAATTGGTTCGATAAGAACGGTGTGTCACAAGGTACTACTCCATATGCTTCACTAACATTTGCAGGTAGTAAAGCACCTGATAACAAATATTATGAATTTGATGTAACCCAGCTTGTCAAAGAATATGTAAGTGGTAAATACAAGAACACTGGCTTCTTCCTGAAAGCAAAGACAGAAAGTGGAAATTACATTGCGTTCTACAGTTCTGAGGTATCAAATGATGCACAGAAACCAAAGTTAACTATAACACGTTAACATATGAGCGAATATACATTCGCTCTGTCTTTTTTTCATGTAGATTTAAGTGAACTACGTATTATAACAATTTCTAATTTCAATCTCCATCATGATAATTACTTCCAATTATGCCTTTCAATCGCTATTTTTCCCTATTATTTTCAAGCAACACTTCCGCAGGCTTCCGGTCCTCTGCCATCCACATCTTTACCAGTTATATTTCATTCAGCAGCTTCGTGTCAAACAAGTTTTTCAAAATTCTCTGACTCAACACTTACTTTGTTCCAGAACTTTGCCTACAAAAACTAAAAGGCCCCTCATATCACAGCAAGTCTACCGGAATCAGTTATCTTATATCCATCCCCGTCAGTGATATATCCCATGGATTTCAGTTCCCTTAGGTGATTATAAGCCATTCCTTTAGAGATGCCTACACTCATTGCTATAGACTCGACTGCAACTGTGCCATTCTGGACAAGTTCTAAAATCATCTTCTTTGTTGGAGAGATATTAAAACTAAGTACAGGGAAATCGATGATGAAATTATCTTCCTCAGTAACATACACTATCCGTGCTACCATGTCACTACGTGCATAGGCACCAAATAGAGCACCAAAAGCCTGGGGCTTCCTGCCTCCGGAAACATTTATCTGCACTTTTCTTCCCTGAGCATGTTCCTTTTCGATCAAAGCTGCTACATCTTGAGCAACTCTTACAGGATCATAAAGAGAAGTAACTGCCTTTTTAATCTCTATGACCTTACCAAAAGTAGCCTCCAGGATCTGTTCCGCCTGAGCTTTTTTTTCAGCTGTGTCTTCTTCTGTCAAGATAATTATTTTAGATGGAGAAAGCCTTGTAACACAGATGAGTACTGGTTCAAGAGTATATAATGTAGTGATAAGAGTATGGTCTGTCATTGATCAAATATTATTATAGATACTATATATTTCTATGGATGTTCAGACTAACCAATCCAAAAATAACAGCCACAATTCAGGAATTAAATCAAAAGTTATATATCATACATATACTGTACATAGTAAACATTCACAGTTTGATATTAATCATCTAACTGTGAATAGTGGATGGTAGTGCGAAATATAACTACTCTGAAACAAATGAGTTTGATGCTACCGGATCATGTACATAAAACCTCTGTGGATCGTGATCCGGCATGCATCTGTTCAGAAAAAAGAATAGAATAACAATTAAAAATAGCAAAATTATTATATTTAGTAACTACTTAATATAATGGTGGTTAGGATGTTCAAAGAACTGGATAATTACCTGAAAAACAGTGAGAAGATAACTATTCTTTTGCAAAACGGAGATAAAATAAAGGGATCGGTCAAGATTACCGGTAACGATTACATCATAATAAAGAATGAAACACATGTATATGGTGTAGCTCATCGTATCATAGGCATGTGGGAAGTTGAATGTTTCTCCCCTGCCGAAGTCCAGAATATCACTTCAGATGTAATTATAGAAAAAAACGACAGCTTGAACAAATCAAATGAAGATGAATATTTATTCGAACAATTTTCTTTAATGCAGGATATCAGTAAGATCCTGGGTGATCTAAAAGAAAATGAACTCAGATTTAAAGACATAAAAATGGAATTTCCTTCAGGCATTATAACTAACAATGTACAGGATGATAAAAGAAAATGGAACAGGATAAACGACCAGTATCATTCCTCACTTAAAAAGAACAATTTATCACAGTTATCGTACCTAGCTTCTGAACTATTGGAACTGGCACAAAAATATCCTCAACATAGTGCTTTCAATTACAAGGCAGGAATGTTCTATTCACTAGTCAACGAGCATGAAAAAGCTTCCTGCGAATTTAAAAAAGCATTTCTAAAAGAACCAAAGTCTGAATTCATATACAATGCAGCCTGTGAAGCATTTAAATCTAATACTAACGAAGAAGTATATTACGATCTGGGGCTCTATTTCAATGTCGTTTCACCATGGGAGGACATAATCTCCTGGAAACAATTCTGTGTGTCGGCCATAAATTCCGAGAATTATTACATATTTAAAAATGTGGTGGCAACAACTTTCGGTTTTCTAGAGAACAATTTCAACGAGTCAAATAAAGAAAAGTACGATCTGATGATTGGTTCCTTGATGCTTGTACTAATAGAAAATAAAATGCATAAAAAAGCCTTGAAACTAAAAGATCTTCTTGGGATACAATCCTTTGATAATTTCTCCGTTATCGATCTGCTGGAATCAATACTAGAAGGTTTGCCTTTACATCCAAATCTAGAATATGATGCTGATACCAATGCATTGAATGAACTGCTTCACTCTAAATATGTAATTGAGACACATGATAATGAAACTCAACCTTATGAAACGGAAGTTGTATTCAAAGAACTTGATCTGAAATGTGGTAGTATTTATTCATATAAACATGACAGAGGATTTGGGTTCATAAGAGATACTAATGGAACTGAGCGATATTTCTATTATAAGGATATCTTGGATGATGGAATTAGATCTCAGACAAATACCGTCCAATGGGGAAATGAAATTAAAGTTCTCTTTGAACCTTCAACAGGTTCTGAGGGGCAATACACAGCTTGTAAGATATTGCCATACGAGATAATGGATATATTATTAGACTGGCCGAATCCTTCTATAAAGAAGGCAGTTTACCAAATGCTATTTTTGATATAAAAGAGGCTTTATCATTTGAACCAGAGAACCACAGATGTAAAGATCTCTGCAAAAAGTGGGACGAAGAATACAGCTCAAAGCAGATTAAAGGTAAAAAGCAAATAGTGAACATGCAGCCTAAAAGTGCTGAGGAATGGCATGAAAAAGCATGTTTACTTCTGAAACTCAAACAATATGAAGAAGCTATTCAGGCCTTTGACAAATCCAAAAGTTCAGAATCAGATTCATCAACTACACTTTACGGAAAAGGTATTGCCTACTTTAACTCTCACAGGTACGACGAGGCTATTAACTGCTTAGAGAAATCAATATGTATTATACCCTTTAACCACAGGGCTCTTTTTGCACTAAGCTCTGCTTATTTGAGGGCAGGCAACCTTGAAAAGTCTATAGAGTATTCAAGCAAGGCTACCGTACTGAGACCAGATATCCCACAATATAGAATGAATACAGCAAATGCATTTTTCCTTTTAGAAAAATACGAGGAATCAATAGATTTCCTCAATAAGGTGCTTTTACTGGATCAGGGAAATTACGTTGCATGGTCATGGAAAGGAGCAGCCCATCTCAAAAATGATCAGCCAAAAGAAGCCAATTATTCAATTGAAAGAGCTTTATCCATTAATCCGATGCATTCTGATTCATTGTTCTGCAAAGGATATATCCTTTCAAAAGAACATCGTTGTGAAGAGGCTTTGGAATATTTCGATCAAGCACTGAACTTAGACCCAACTAATGTAAAAGCACTGACAAAGAGAGGCTTCGTACTATCTCATCTTTCAAGACACAAAGAAGCTATGGAATCAATTGAGAAAGCAATTTCTCTTAACTGGGGAAATTCCAAGAGCTGGTACTACAAAGGAATAGCACATCTTAACGCCGGAGAGCATGAGAAAGCTGTTGAAGCTTTTAACACTTCTCTGGAAATCAAACCCGGTGTGCCAAGAGTAATGCGTTCAAGATCATGCGTAATGTCAAAGCTTGGGAAAGAATCAGATGCAAAAATAGATGCTAACATAGAGGATACAATTCTCTACGATGATCTGATGGAAACCTATGAGTGTGAGATTAAAATTCTAGAATAATATTTACAGGAGAAATAATAATGTCTCAACTAAATACCGGTCAATCAAAAGCAGTATCTTATACTTCTGGTCCCCTGCTTATTCTTGCAGGCCCCGGATCCGGGAAAACATTAACAATAACACAGAAAGTACTGAAACTGATCAATGATGGAATATCTCCGGACAGGATACTTGCTCTCACGTTTTCAGAAAAAGCAGCTGGAGAAATGCAGAACCGAATAGAAAACGACATTGGAGTTGGCACTGGTATTACGGTCTCAACATTCCATTCTTTCTGCAATGATCTTATTCGAGAGTTCTCACTGGATCTGGGTATCAATCGAGGGACAAGGCTCATTTCAAAGGAACATTCCCATGTATGGGGTACAAAGAACATTGATCTATTTGGGTTTGACCATATTACCCTTCCTTCCAAACCCACAGACCTTATCACAAGTCTTCTGGAAGGTGTTTCACAGTTCCATGATCATCTTATCCCTCCTGAAGAACTTGAAACATACGTTTCCACTTCTCTTACATCCGGTGCTACTCTTACAGACGATGAAACTGACCAACTGCTTAAACTCGGAGATCTTGCAAAATTCTACTATCATTATCAGCAATACAAATGGAAGAATAATTTCATCGACTATGATGATATGATACACCTTGCCTGTAATCTGCTGGAGAACAACCTTTTTGTAAAAAACAAAATAGGAAGCCGTTATGACCACATCCTGGTAGATGAATTCCAGGATACTAATTATGCACAGCTGCATCTTATTCATCTCATGGCCAACGGGGGAAATCTTACCTGTGTGGCAGACGATGACCAGTGCATCTACAGGTTCAGAGGTGCATATCTCTCAAATATCAGCCAGCTAAAAACTTTCTATCCTTCTCTCGAGAAGGTTACCCTGGATGTGAATTATAGATCTACTGAACAGATCGTGGATATTTCTCAGCAGCTCATCGAGATAAATCCGGAGAGAGAACAAAAGAACCTTGTCTCCAGTAATGGTGTCGGTGAACTGATAAAGGTAGTCAAAGCTCCTGATGACGAAAGTGAAGCTGAGTGGGTTGCAGGAGAAGTAAAAAGGCTTGTGGAAAAAGAAGGCATTGAGCCTCGGGACATTTACATCCTTACACGCAAAAGAGATGATGGCAGAAAGTTCAGTGAAGCCCTGAGGCTGCAGATGATACCAGTAGAGGATGTTGGAAGGTTACAGCTGACCTATTTCCCTGTCATCCAGGAAGCACTTGCATATATGAGAATAGTATCTGACCCTTTCAATAACGGGATTTCATTTGCAAAGGTGTTATCAAGGGAAGGAGTAAAAGAGCAAAATCTGCAGAAGATCAACATTACGGCAAGGCAGCTTGCCCGGAATAATAATGCTATAGGTGACGGGATATACGAAGTTCTCCTGAACCATCTCGATAATATCAACATCGACCAAAAGGACCTTGTATCTTCTATCATCACCAGAATTCAGGAACTGATAGTGCATAAAAAGAATCATGTGCCTTCTGATACCCTGAAGCATCTACTCATAGAAAAGACAGACCTGTATCGTTCTGCATTACAGGAAGATACCAGAATATCCCGAAAGAACATCGAAGTATTGAACGCTCTTGTAAGAATGGTTGAAGACCTTGAACTGATCGGTGGAGGTTCAGAATTTGAAGAGGTCATGGAACACATGGCACTGGTCTTTGACATGGATATCGAGGATGGGGAAGCAGGAGACGAGAACACTGTAAAGATAATGACCATCCATCAGTCCAAAGGTAAAGAAGCAAAAGCAGTTTTCGTATGTGATATGGCTGCACGGCATTTACCATTACAGCATCAGAAGAAAACATTTACTGTACCGTTGAAGCTAGCAAAAGGAGTACAGCGGGGTGTAGAAGAGAAAGTGCTGCACCTTGAAGAAGAAAGAAGGCTTGCTTATGTGGCCATGACCCGGGCAAAAGAGAAGTTGTATCTGGTCTTCCCTGAAAAGTATCTGGTAAATTCTAATGCTTCAAAGCCAAGCCAGTTCCTGGAAGATATCGATCATACACAGAACACGCTTGTGGAAATGATCGATGCAACTGCAAGTACGGGACAATACGGACTTACAGCAAATTCTCCTCTGCAGCTTAAGATGAACGAGTATGAGGCCATGGTAAGCATGTATGCCAGACAAGGGCAGCTGAAGCAGGCCCTGGAATCCCTGCTTGTACTGGCGCAGTTAAGGGAGCTGGAACAAAGTGGAGATCCTGCAAATTTTGATATGCATAGATTCATGCAGGTCACTTTGAAGGATCCCACTGAACTGCAGGACCTTATTGATGACAGGTTACCTGCTCTGGTCGATCCTGCCATGAGATTCTCGGCATCAAAAATAAAAGAATATATTGATTGTCCGCTGAAGTTCAAGTACAACAATATTTTACATATACCCACTCCGCACAAAACACATCTGAAGGTGGGTACCGGGATGCATGCTATTTATGAGGAAATGGCAAGGCAGAAGATGCAAGGTAAGACACCACTAATCTCTGATGCTATGAAAATGCTTGATGATACCTGGGATGGCTCGGTCTTCCCATCGGCTACCCAGGAAAAACAAGAACATAGTAAAATGGAACAGATGTTAGAATTCTGGTTCCAGTTCGAGCAGACAAATCCAAATGAAACTGTCGCAATAGAGGAACGTTTTGACCTTTCCATAAATGGATCGCCATTCACGGGTTTCATAGACAGGCTGGACAGGACACCTGTCGGCGATTATATTGTTATCGATTACAAGACGAATAAGACACCGTACACAAAGAACGAACTTAAGGAAGACGTGCAGATCGCCCTTTATTGTCTGGCAGTGAAAGAAAAGTACGGAAAACTGCCTGTTAAAGCAGGTCACTTGTATGTGCATCCCAATGTGGCTAAACTGACCCTTATAGATATCGAGGCTAAGAATGTCGATGCGGTCCTTGAAAAGGTAAAAGGGGCTGTTGAAGGGATACTGGATGAGGACTTTGAGCTGAAGGTCCAGCCGAACTGCTATTTCTGTGATTATAAGGGGATATGCGAGTGGAAGTAAGAGAACATTCTAAAGGTTAAAGACATAACACCGATAATAAACATTGATACTATATAAGTAGCAAGTTCAATAGTTTAACTTGTCATAACATTCTCAAAAAAGAATAGTAAAGGATGATTGGTATGCGTAAGCAGGTTAAAAATGAAAAAATTCATCACTGGCTTTCAACGGAGGAATTACTTGGACTGATAAAGGATAATGAAATGAAAATTATGAAGTTGAAAATTAAACTCAAAAGGACTGAAGAAGAGATTGAAAAGTTGAACGAAGAGATAAGCAATGTTTGCAAAGAAAAAAATGTAAAGTCTTCTAAATACAAAATAAAAGAAGAAAGGATGCGGGAGATAAAAGAAGAGATGCAAGCCGTAGAAAAAAAGAAGTCTGAGATTAATGAAGAATATGAACGCAAATTGTTAGTCTTAAAAGCTGCAAATGCTCGTAAAGAAAAAGTTGTAAAAGAAAGGACATTGTCTGAACAAATGTTTTCTGAATGGGTTAGAAGGCAGCAGAAAAGAACAGAAACAACAACATACTACTCTGCCGAGTCAGAAATACACAAATTATACTCACATAATCTAGAAGATTTAAAATTGAAATTACATGATTTACACGTTGAATGTTCAAGATTGGAAAAAAATGATCCATTGTGGTTTATAGAAAATGAAGCAAAAGAGATTAAAAAAGAAGCAAATGAGAGGACAATAAAGTTAAGACGGCTGATTGACCTTAGAGAGAGTCAATGACATAAAAAGTAAAATATCAGAAATAGAAGATCAAAATCATAAAATTCGTGAACAAATAAAAGAGATGGATAAATATACTAATTCAATGATTGATTACAATAAATTTGAGCCAGCTTCACGTAAATGGGGATTAAGCAAGCCTTAGAATTACTAATTTCTCATAAAGTTGACTTATATTTTCATTTTAGATCAGCTATGTTGAAATTTTCATTTGAATTAAAAGAATCAAATCTAATTTCTGCGAGAACGTTGGATTTGGCACTAAGAATAGTATTGAGAAATAATCTATTCAATCTCCTAACTGTGGATAAGTTCTGGAAATATCAGGACACTGATAATTTTATGAGGTGTTTTGATGTCCAATGAGCCACTTTTTATTGCAGGTAATAATGTAAAAGTTATTAGTACAGGCAAAATTGGGACAATTAATAAAGTAATTAAAGGCTCACGAAGTTATTCTTATCAAGTAACCGTTGAAGGAAAAACGCGCACTTTTGCAGAGAAATATCTAGAACCATATTCAGTTCAAGAAGATAATCTAGTGGAAAATTTCTATACGGAAAATCTTGGAGGTTGTTCTCAATATAAAATATTTCAAACATGGTTCCGACTCTCGAAACCTCTTGAAAGCAACCTCTATAGTTATCTTGGTAGTAAAACTATTTTCAATCCACATCAATTTAAGCCTTTATTGAAATTTATATCTCCAAATTCTGATGAGAGACTTTTTATCGCTGATGAAGTTGGTGTTGGAAAGACTATTGAAACGGGGATAATTTTAACTGAAATGCTTGCAAGAGAAAAATTGACACACAGTACTCCTATCTTAATAGTATGTCCCAATGCACTCATAAGAAAATGGGTAAGAGAGATGAAGGAACGTTTTCGTCTTGATTTTGAAGTACTTGATGGTAAAAAACTCAATTATGTTTTGAATAGTACTATACAAGATGGTATTTTTCCTAAAAAATATGCTTTTTTTGTAGTTGGTTTACAGTTATTCAGAAGAAGAGAATATCTTGATCTTTTAATTGAATTAGATTCAAAAAGAGAAGAAGCAACATTTGGTATGGTGGTAATCGACGAAGCACATCATCTGCGAAATACTGATACCGACAGTAATGAATTAGGTAGCTTATTGGGAAATATGACTGAAATGATGCTCATGCTTTCTGCTACACCTATGAATCTCAGTAGTGGTGATTTGTATAATCAGATGCATATTCTAAATAACATTGCTTTTCCTGATAGAACAACATTTGAAGCCCTATACAATCCAGTTGTTAAAATAAATCGCATAAGGCATTCATTGTCTCAAAACTTGGTTGAAAAGAGAAAAGAGATATTTACTCATATAATGGAACTGGAAATGGATCCCTTAGGCAAAATCATATTGCAACATGAAGAGATTAAAGAACTAATCAACAGACTAAATCAGGATAAGAATCTGTCTCCAGATGAATTCGTTAGATATGACCGTTTGTTATTGTCATTAAATCCGCTCAGCTACTCATTCACACGAACCAGAAAAAGAGAAGCTTTGGAACACCAAGTTCAGAGAGAAGTTTTAGAATTACCGGTAACTCTTTCGAAGGAAGAACTGAAGTTTCAAGATCATGCATTAAAAGTAATCCAAAATTATTATTTGTCTATAGGTAAAGATCCTCAAATACTCGGATTTATTACAAACACTTATCGTCGTATGATAAGTAGTTGTATACCAGCTATGAAGGACTATCTTGAATCCTCCATAAAAGAAAACAAAGTATTCGATCTACCAAATCCCTCTGAGCTCGATGACTATGAAGATGATTTGGAAATCAGTAATACTGCACTGCCCACGACTTTAAAAGAGAGTTTTCAGGTGTTATTAGATGATCTGGAAAAAAGATGCAATATTGATAGCAAATATTCTCAGTTTAAACATATGCTTGATAAAGTAATTTCAAATCCTGAAACTCATCAAGTAATAGTATTTTCTTTTTTTGTAAGGACATTAGAGTACCTAAAAAAGAGTCTTGAAAGGGATGGATATAGTGTTGGAATTATCCATGGTAGCATTCCCTCAAATTCTAATGGTCAGGATGTTGTAGACAGGTATAAGACAATGGATTCTTTCAAAAATGGAGATTTTGATATTCTTCTTTCCAGTGAAGTTGGGGGAGAAGGTCTTGATTTCCAATACTGTCATGCAATAATCAATTATGATCTTCCATATAATCCAATGAGGATAGAACAGAGAATTGGAAGAATTGATAGATTTGGACAGACTGCCGATAAGATAATTGTTGGAAATATGTTTATTAAAAATTCAGTTGACGAGGAAATCTATGACCGCCTATATCGCAGGATCAATTTAGTAGAAGAAGGCATCGGCGCATTTGAACCAATAATGGGCACAGAGATTGCTGATATTCAAACCGCAATAATTTCAGGAGGCCTTTCTGATGAACAAAAAAATGAAATATCTCGACGTTTGCAGGAAGCTATCGAAGCAGCAAAAGCAGAATACGAACAATTTGAGAAATACAGGACAGAGCTTTTAAGTGATGATTACTTTACTAAACCAATAAATAGAATCTCTGAAGGAAATTTTATCAGTCCTTCAGATGCCATAGAATTAACACAAAACTATTTGTCTATGCATGAAGGTTGCACTTTCAGTAGTCTTGATGACAGCGGTGGTATTATAGAATTATCTCCAAGCCTTGTCACTCAACTAGAAGCCTTTTCAAGGAAACCTGGAAATGAAGGTGCATTTAATGAGCTTAAAGCATTATTTGGGTCTAGTCCAGTAAAAGTTATTTTTGACGGGCAGCTCGCAGAAACCTATCAGGATTATATTTTCCTCTCACCTACAGGACATTGGTCACGCTTTTTGACATATCAGCTAGAAAAAGAAAAACTATTGCATAAAATATTTAGATTTTACCTTCATCCATCGGAATCATATATTTTAAATGGAGAATATATTGTATTTCTTTTTGAAGTGCGCATGGAAGGCTTGAGAACAGAAATTGAATTTTTAGGCTTACCTGTCGACATCAATACAAAAACAGTTTATAGAACTTTATTTGGAAAAATCCCTCGCTTGCTGGCATGTGATTCTATTGATGGTACTACAACAATTGAATCTGATTATATTGATGTTAATGAGCTCTTAGAGATTGCAATGGATTATCTTAATGAAATTGTGGAAGAAAAGAGGCGTGTTGCCTCAGAAGAAAATCGTTTTAAAATTGATAGTAGAATAACTGCTTTAACACAGTCCTGTAAGCTACAAGTCGAAAAACTACAAGAAAGTCTCAATCGGTATATTGAAAAGCAAAGATCTGAGGGGAAAACACCTGATGAAAGATTTGTACGTTTAATGAAAGGTCGAATTGATAGCAAAAAGGCAAAACATAAAACTAAAATCAATGAACTACAACATCGTCAAGAATTGTCACTAGATTATAATTTGGAAGCAATTGTTCATATTAAGGTTTGGTAATAATTATGACTAATGTTATTTATGATGTTATCAGAGAAGAAAATATTGGACTTTATGGTACGGCTGTAAATGAGTATGGACCTACATTACTGACAGAACTTTATAGTGAAAAAACTCACTTTATATATGAACTTTTACAGAATGCTGAGGATGCTTATGAGAGATTAAATAAGGAAGACACACGTATAAAATCAGTTCATTTCGAGTTATATAATGATCGATTAGAGATAAGACATAATGGAATACCCTTTGATGAAGAAGACATAAAAGGCATCTGCAGATTGGCCAGTGGAACTAAAAAACAAGATATATCTCAAATTGGGAAGTTTGGAATTGGTTTTAAATCTGTTTATGCATATACCAAATCACCTGAGATATACAGTGGACATTATTGTTTCTGCATTAAAAACTACGTGCATCCGTATTCAATAAATCAGAGAAATGACATAATTAAAGGCCAAACTCTCTTTGTAATACCTCTGAACAACGATAAAATTAACCAAAAAGATTCCTATTTGGAAATTAAATCTAAATTAATTGGTCTTGGAGCAAGGACACTTTTATTCCTAAAAAACATAGAGGAGATTACGTGGAAGATTGATGGAACATATGGAAAATATTATAAAAAATCGAACCACGAAACAACATACTCAAGAGCCATACTTTACTCAGAGTCTAATGTAAGTGTAATATCTATTGAAAACTGGCTTAAATTTAGCCGAACAATTTCAAATGAGTGTAATAATAAATCGAGTGTAGAAATTGCATATTTAGTTCAAAATGACGAGAACTCAAAAAAAGAACAGATTATTTCTGCAGATAACACTCAGTTAGTGGTTTTTTTCCCTACAGATAAAAAAACTGGCCTTAGTTTCCTCATTCAAGGTAATTTTCAAACAACCACTTCCCGTGATAATATATTTAGTAATGACTGGAATAAATTATTAATTGAAGAAATTGCTATTCTTACTGCAGAGAGTCTCGATAGAATTAAAGAAATGGAATTACTTGACGTCTCTTTTTTACAAACTCTTTCAATAGATATCAACGCACTTAGGTATAATTCTACTTTTTTGCCTATATCCAAGAAAATAAAAGAAAAATTCCTCGGTGATAATGCTCTCCTTCCGACATATAATGGTGGATATGTAACTGCAAAACAAGCAATATTAGCCAACTCACAATCATTAAGGGAATTATTATCTTCAAAACAGATAAGTGATTTGTTGCATCGTGAAAATCTTCAATGGCTTGATGGAACTATTACAAAAGATAAAACTCCTGAACTTCGATCTTATTTAATTACTGAACTTTCTGTTCCTGAAATCGACCCAGACAAGTTTGCGAGGGATTTTTCTGTTGACTTTATTGAGAAGCAGTCAGATGAATGGGTAAAAAAGTTCTATATTTTTCTTTTAGATCAAAAAGCATTGTGGAAGAAATATTATCAAAAAGGCCCTCTTCTATCAAAGGAAATCATAAGGTTAGACAACAATTCCCATGTTATTCCCTTTAGTGAGGAAGGAAAACCTAATGCTTATTTCCCATCCGAATTCAGAGAACGTTTTCCAACTATAAAGGATAACATTGCCAACGACCCAAAAGCAAAAGAATTTCTCGAAGAATTGGAATTACAAAAACCTGATGATATAGCAGAAATAATTGATATAATATTGCCTTTCTATAAAGAAGATAAAAACTTGCCAATTGACAAAGAAGTACATTTACAACATATAGAGTGGATTTCAAAAACGATACTATCATCAATAAATTCAGACCGAAAAAGAGAGTTGTTGGAGATATTAAGAACAACGCCAATATTATATGCAAAAAATATCTGTACAGGAGAAATTTTATTAAAGAAGCCTTTAGAAATCTATCTTGGTGAAAAATATACAGGTCACAGGGATATAGAGACTTTTTTTGAAGAAAATTCTAATATTTACCTTCTAGATAGTTTATATTCCAATTTGAATTTAGACAGAATTATATTTAAAAAGTTGGGGTGTAAATCTCAAATAAATATTACCTGTAAATGTAGCGAATGGGGAAATGTTACAATTTCTAGTATGCATGGCTGGCATAAACGAAGTTTAAATGGATTTGATCCAGATAGTGAGATTGAAGGATTAGAACATGCTTTAAAAAATATCACTGTCCAGAAAGCACATATCTTATGGAGTATTTTAGAGAATAATTCCAAAATAATTTCTGGAACAGTTGAATCTTCAAGTCGCCAAGACTATTCGAACTCTACAAAATCAGAAGAGTATTCAAAAGCAGGTAAGTTACTAACTGAACACCAATGGATTCCCGACAAAGAAAATAACTTCCATCTTCCATCAGACTTAATGTTATCAGATTTGCCAGATGAATTCAATATAAAAAGCCCAAAAGCTAAGACTCTCGCAGAAAAACTTAAACTAAAGGCTCAATTTATGTTAGAAGTAGCTGAATACTTAAAAGAAAAATGTCCAGAACTTGAGGGAATTATTAATGAAATCCAGTCACTTGACGAAGAAGATAGAATGAAACTTCCAGAACTAATCGCATCTTTGAAAAAAACAAAGCAGTCCCAAAAGAAATCATCAATATATAGTCTACTTGGAAACGAAACTGAGAGCACACTAGAAGAACATAAACAATTATCAAAGAAATCCTCATTTTCTCATCTGTCTGGAACTCAAAATGAAAGCACATTGGAGAAACAAGAAAATTTACCAAAGAAATCATCACCATCCGATATTCGGAAGAAGTTCGAAAAATCTCTTAGTAAACATGGAAAAACTTATTTCAAAAATACAAATAACTCCGGGTGGGATAATAGTGTTTCTCCAGAAGAGGAAGAGAAAATCCGTCAAAAATATAGTGATAAATTCCATAAACGGCTTGATGGAATTAAAATCAAAAGAAAAAATAGTCACTTAATTAAAACTGAAATATATGATAGCATCGATCCAAAACAGTTTTTATTTGAACAATATAGAGGACATTGCCAGTTATGTAACACAAAATTAAATATAGGTAGCAATCAACCGTATTTTTCCATTTATAGAATCGTTGAGACCGAAAATGCTCATGAATGGACTAATATGGAGTTTAATGTTATATGTTTATGTCCAAATTGCCATGCTTTAATGAAAAATCATCCAAACAGAAATCTGGACAATATTTTAAAAATTGCAAAAAAAATACTGAATTATGAAGTTGCACCTGAAGAAGTTAAAGAAAGAAAGGGAGATTATTATATAATCGATGTTGTTGTTGGAGGCAAAAAGCAATATCTATATTATAAACCCATACATATGCAAAAAATAGCTGCTTTTGTTGAAAAAACAAATAATTAAGATTTATTACTAAACCTATTGCAGTATAATTTTATTGATGTTAGAGTAGTCTTCATATACATTCGTTTTAGATATACTCTTAAATTGTAAACACAAATAGATAAAATTATATACTTACTATTCACTATAATATACTATCTATTAACTCATAAATATAAATCATTACCAAAAAAACGATGAAAAACATACATTGTCTTTCTTTCAGGGCTGGAGGGTTAAAAATGAACAGATATCCATATGATTCTCTGGAAATATTAGCACAGGCTGAATGGCATTTCAAAAAAGATACTGCTTTTGACAGGGCAATGGCCTGTATAGCATTCGACAATTCCATCGAGTTCTCGATAACCACTTACCTGCAGCAAGACTACTCGCCTGATGAAAAGTACATCCAATATGACAACAACTATGAAACTTACCTGAGCAGTCATGAGCAAAAGCTCGAATTCTTCGCTGAATATCTGCAGAAGAATGATCTGCAATGCGACTTTACCATTGATGATTTCAAAAAGATGCATGTCCACGCCGGATGGTTCTTTGTGCCTAATCCTCATTATCCGGGGTATTTTGATACTCCTGCTAAGGAGTGGGCAGAAGCTTACAGGAAAGCTGCAATACAGGTATTCAATGCATTCTACGGAGCAGATACTGAGAATCTCCTTCTTCGCATGGAGCAGGAGTATGGCAAAGAGATGAATTACAGGATGAGCAACAAAATGAACCTGGGTATTTCCTCGGATATCGTTGAAGTTACAAAAACGCTTAAAGATCTGGAGGCATACCTGAAATTCGCTCTTTCTGTAATGGAGATCGTCCCGTACAACTCGGAACTTTCTTTGCTTGCATTGTGGAGACTGTTCTTCACCCACGTCGAAAGTGCATCTGAGGAGATGGATAATGCAGTTTTCAGGGCAGTTTCCATAGAAAAAGCTCTGGAATATGAGGGCAGTGTGAATCTGCGCATGCAAATTATCCACAACATCATGGATGAGGTCAATAAGATTGTTGCTTTTGTGAAAGATTATCCCATGTCATCCAATATCGTACATGAACTGCGACAAAGGCATTCCCGGTGGTTGAGACCAGAAATAATCGCAGTGCACATTGTGCAGAAACCGTGCGTTGTCCTTTTGGAAACAAAGACTTATTCTGATCAGACCGAAACAATAACAAGAGAGAACCTATCGGATATCATGAGCTCTTTTTCTGCAAAATCTACCGCAGTGGAAAACGCAAAGATTTTCATGGACCTGGATTCTTGCTCTATCTCCATGGTGACCAAACTGCTGGTACCTGAAGCAGAAAAGGAAATAGCTGAGATCTATAATACAAAGTTTTACAATATAATGTGATTTTACACCATCAAAAATAGAGAAGATACGAATTTGTGAAAACATACTTAAGCATAGCGTTTTTTGTTATTTATATGCTTTATCGTGATGTGTGAAGCTCAAAAGTGTGATAGTCCTATGGGTTTCATCGAGTTCGTATATGAGTACAAAGTGCCCAACATGAACTCTGCGAAGCCCTTTTAGCACATTGCGTAGTGGCTTTCCACAAAACGGATTTTCCAATATATTATAAACCGTTTTCTTAAAACGATCATATAGAGCAGGATCCTTTTTAAATAAGACTTTTGTATCTTTCTCAAAATCAGGAGATAAGATGATCTGATAAGTCATTTTTCAAGGTTTGTAAAAAGGTCTTCTGCGGTATCAAATCTAATACCTTTTCCATTCTGGACTTCTTGTCTTCTGTGCTCGACCTCTTTAACAAATGCCGGATCCAAAGAATCCTCTGAAGGATATATTGTTTTTGGCGCATCCTTTTTACTTCCTGATCTGCGAGGATTTTTGAAAATATGAGCACTTTTCATACTATAGTAGTTTCGAGTCTTATGCATATAAACATATTGATGTTTTGTATGAATACTTGTTTTTCAAGAATAAAATAAAGTAACCTAAATCAGTTGTTAATGATATTTTTACTCCGCAACAGCCTTCTCACTCCCCAGATATGAATCTATCCTGTTCAGACTGAAGTCCACGCCCTCATACAATTTCTTAAGCTCCACCTTGAGGTACTCGCCTGAGTTGATGATCTGGGTAACCTTGCCTTGCATAGTGTTGATATTCTTGATAAGTTCCTCTATCTTCTGGACCTCTGAGGAGATCTTGGCTGTCTCAACTGAATATGTATGTGTTTGCTGATGTTTTAGCAGCGTTCTTGCAAGCCTGTAGGCAAAGTGCAGGTTCTCATTATCCATGTATGTTATTAGGTATGAATCTGTGATCTTGACACAGTTGAATTGGCTGGGCATTTGCTCTTGCTTGGCAAAGAGGAATATTCCATAGGCAGCGTTCCTGTTGTCTATGGCCTCATTGATCTCTTCCATGGTCTTTTTTGCAGTATAGCCTCCGGCGTCTTTACATTCGACAACTATCCTGCACTTTTCATCACCATCGATATCAATGACAATATCTCCTTTCTTGGCTGACCTACCTGCAGATCTGCCAACCGCTTCTACTTCATCCTCAAAGCTTGAACTCATCTCCAGGAGCGAGTTGTAGACAAGCTCTTCAAAGTCAAAACCTTTAGCAGTTCCTCTTTCTTTTTCCTCTGCAACCGCCTCTGCCTTGAGCACTACGTCCCGGATATCTTTAAGCTCCTGCTCTCTCATCTCCTTGATCCTTTCATTCAGCTGTTGCATTTCCTGCTCTTTGAGTTCCTTGAATTTCAGGAATATCTCCCTTTTGAGCTTTTCAGCCGGGGAATCTGTCTTGTGAGGGTCCAGGAGCTCTTTTATGGCATTCTCATCTTTGCCTGTGGCCTCTTCAATGTTCTTGATCAGCTGGTAGAAAGGACTGTCAGTGTTCTTAAGGTCAAAGGACTGGTCCAGAAGCTTGCGGACCTCGCCACCATCCTTATTGAAATATCCATCCACCAGGACCTTGAACTTGCCGTTATCCTCATCAAAATAATCCAGGATCAGGCTTTGAAGCTTGTAGAGAGGACTCGTGTTCTTCTCCAGGCTGAAAGTATCATCGATCTTCTGCGTGACCTCTTCAGACTGCTCCTTAAAAACATCCCTGGCCTGCTGCAAAAAGTCATTGAACTTCTTTTCCACATAGTCCACATTATCGGTCAGGATCATCTGCTTGAGTCCCGCACACCCGACTATCAAGGCTCTCTCGATCCATTCTTCCCTGTTATCCTTATCACATAGAAAATTAAAGACATCAGGATTTGAAATGGTCATATTCTCGATCAGGATCTCTTTGGAAGAATTGTCAAGTGTTATGGGCATTGGGGTGTCTCCGTAGAATTATAAGTGAAGTATAGGAACAATAGTAGATAAATATTAATATATTTATATAATTACTTTTAATTGGATAAATTTAAGTCATAAATAGAAAATGAGAGCAGAGGGAGAATTGAAGTGTTTTTCACTTCAATTCTTTCACTTAGAAAGTTCATTTTCAAAAGACTCATAATTGCTAGCAACAGTGAACCCTACATTTGTACCTAATGCTTTGAAGTGCTCACGACCGCAATCAATCTTACCTTGCTCTGTGGGCCTCAGAGCATTATTAAGAATACTTCCTTTTGTTTCAACCACAAAATACAGCTTCATTTGTCCATCTTTATCTACAAGTACAGCCCAATCTGGAATATAGCTACCTAAAGGTGTATCAATCTTGAACCAGTCTGGAAGTTTTGCATATACCTTTACATCTTGATTAAGTTCAAGGGACTTTGCAAATTCAGCTTCCACATCTGAATCATAAACTACATGATCATAGACTGACTTTTTACTTTGAAGCATGTTCTTGTTTAAATAGCCACACAATTCCTTCTCTTCGAACAGCTCTTGAGCATAGTAATGTTCATCGCCTATCTTTTCATATTTGATACCATCAACAATGAACAATCTCATTTGATTTTTTATAATAGCAGATACTTGTTCAATGAACTTTTGTGGATTGTTACTGAATTCAGAAAGCCGTTCACTTTGCAAGAGTATCTGAACCAATGTTTTTCGGGTCAGATTCGTTTCATTCTGCAGATACGTGATGATATCTGGAAGGACAAAATCTTTAGATTCATACGTATGAGATGTTTCAGATATCAGATTTGCATGAACTCCTCCTCTATCAATCTCTGTTTTTGCTTTTCTAAATTTGAAGCGTGCTTTTCCAACACTGAGAGATTTTTTTATTTCCTCAGCACATATTTGAATGAGCTTGTCAGAATCAAAATCTACCCTAAAAGTGGTTTTGTACTTAATGCGGTCCCACAATTCCTTGAATTCCTGGCTGTCAAGGACAGCACGTTTCAGACTAATCTTTTTCTTATCAGCTGCATTCTTGATGTTCAAATTCCCGGCTACTTTCTTCAATGCTGTACCTATCTTGTCTGCATTGTCCTTGAATTTCTCCGGTATATCAAGACTACCGGTTTTCAGATCCGAAATCAGCTTATTCTGCACCTTGCCTTTCACATCAATGTAACCTTTGGATTTCAAATGTTGCCATATCTGTTCAGATGCCTCGAATCCAAGATGAGTTACTGTATTGGTCTCAGCTGGGATTATTATGTTTGCAAACAAATGTTTTTCAACTACTCCAAATTTGATTCCTTCTTCCTCTTCTATTTCTTTCTGGAGGGCTTCAGCAAACTTTTCATAGGACTCATTAGCCATGATTGTGAGTGTATTAACTTCAAAACCATGGACACGCTCACCATTCTGATTCACTGCAATGCGTAACCCACGTCCTATCTCCTGTCGCTTTTTCATGGCAGACTGCGTTTCGTTGAGGGTGCATATCTGGAAGACGTTCGGATTATCCCATCCTTCCTTAAGAGCTGAATGTGAAAAGATGAATTTTAATTTAGAATCAAAGCTAAGTAGTTTTTCCTTATCACGCATTATCAATTGATATGCATTTTCATCGGCCTGGGTCTTTCCTTCACCTGACGAATCCTTGAGTATTTCATTTCCAGAAGAATCTTTCTTCTTATCAATGGCAAAATAACCATTATGTACGCCCTGACAGGCTACTTCCGGATCATTTCCATTAAGAAGAGCTCTAAATTTAGGTTTACTGATCGTCTTGATGTATTCTTCTTCGAACATCTTAGCAAATTTACCCTTTTCAGGGTTACCGTGTTCATCGTAGGATCGATAGTTAGCCACGCGGTCTATAAAGAAAAGACTCAGTACTTTAATGCCTTTAGATGTCAAACGCAATTCTTTTTCGAGATGCTCTTCTATGGTCTTTCTGATCTGCAGGAGTTTATATTCATCAGGATTAACATTACCGACTATCTGCTCTAAGCGAAGAATTTCTGGCTTGCTTGTGAAGTCAATATATTCATTTCCTTTTTCACAATAGATATCGTTGATGATATATCCATCATAGACACTGCGCCCATTGGATATCTCAAGTAAGTCATCCCCCTGATGAACTGTCTTGTTTGTACGCTTTACAGAGCCATCTTTCTGCTGGATATCCAGTTCTATCTGGGCATTGATCTTTCCTTTTGTGTTATCCACTTTTAGCAGTTTGATGTAAGCTTTATTGTGACTGTCCTGAACCTCTATTCCGGCTACCTCTATCTGTTTGACGAGCTTTCTCTCGTAAGCATCCACTGAATCCAGCTTATAGACCATGTGGTGTTTATCAACGTGTGTTGCTGAGTAACGCAATGTGCACAGTGGGTTAAGGGAAGCTATTGCTTCCTTACTCTTTTGAGTTCTGTCCACACTTTGCGGTTCATCAACTATGACAATAGGATCTGTGGCTTGAATGAACTCAATAGGACGTGAACCGGTCATGCGGTCATGAGGACGATGAATTATGTTTGCCTTATCCTCTTTTTCAGGATCACTGAAGCTCTTCCTGAAAGCATCGATATTTATGACCATTATCTGTATAGTATCACTGGTAGCAAAATTACGTACTTGTCCAAGTTTTTGAGAGTCATACACAAAATAGTCAAAGGCTACGTTATCATAGAGTGCCTTGAAATGTTCTTCAGTAATTTGCAGAGATTTGTAGACACCTTCCTTGATCGCCACGGATGGGACCACGATAATGAATTTTGTGAAGCCATAAAGTTTGTTCAGTTCAAAGATCGTGCGTAGATATACATAGGTCTTCCCGGTTCCTGTTTCCATTTCCACTGAAAAATCAAACGATTTTAGAGACTCCGAAGGAGCCAGACCATTACGTAACTGAATGGATCTTACATTATTGTGGATATCTTCTTCTAACAATAGAAGTCGATTGCCTATTCCAAGATCTTTCTGTGGTTCGTTGGGCAGTTTCATCTGAGGGTCATACTTCAAAGGTGCTACTGTGAAGTTTGTCTTGCATATTTCCTGACCTTCAAAGATACCTGTTATCGCACTAATAGCTTCATGCTGAAAATCCAGGTTCGGATCAAAATGTATCTTCATGTGAACACCTCATATGCTCTTCACATCATCGATACCTGCGAGCTTCAGTATTTGCAGAGTATTAGTCTTAACAACATCGCCCTTGAATCCCAAGTCCTTGAACACGACCCGCACAATCTCAGGCTGCAATTCTTCCTTCAACTTGACAATACCTTCAACAACATCCAAAGTAATGTCATCATCCAGACAAATGATAAGTGCTCCTGCTCCTATCACAAACACATTCTTTCCTGCAATTTTTCTTTCCTCTACAGGTAGCGTTAGGTCCAGCCCATACTTAAGCAAGATCTCATAAAGCACATCATGTTCACTGCGTCCGTCCTTGATGTTACTTATATAATCCTCAAGTATAGTTTGCAGGTTATCCTCATCCACATCCCACGGCTTGATGTTGGTAGAATCCAGCTTGAATACCTTGAACCCAAGGTCCCCTTTGTAATCAGGAGATTCCTCTTTGATTTTCTTAATAGCACGGCGAATACGCTCTTTTCCAATCTCGGCTATTGTCTTATAACCTGCCTTGGATGCTTCAGAATCCTTATCACAAGGCTCTGGAAGCTGTACCATGATAAACTTGCGATTGCCCCCATCCTCTTTGTTAAGGTCCAGGACTGCATGGGCTGTGGTACAGGAACCGGCGAAGAAGTCAAAGATTATAGCAGATTTATCGATTGCGCTGACACATTCAATGAAATATTTAATCAAATTAACAGGTTTTGGAAATGGAAAATTCTTACTCTGAAATAATTGATTCATTTCTTTTGTTCCGTCTTGGGTCATACCAACAGTTGTTGGTAAGTGAGTACTTAAAGGTACAAATCCAAACAAGTCACCAGCGTTTTTTTGGTCATCTTCTTTAAAATATCTTAGTACGGGGTTTGAGATTTTTAAAAATGCATAATCGCCAGGGAATATAATTCTACTTTCTTCATAATATTTCTGGAATGTATCCTTCGTAATTCTCCATACATTATTAGGATTTGCAGGATATTCTTCACCAGTTTTTGGATTTACCATTGTAAAATAACTATTAGGCCTTTCACTTGCACTTGTTTGTTTTGTCATATCATGTATGCGCCACGGTTTATTTGGAAAATCGGGCGATTCGTAATATTTCCTTGGTGATCCTTTTTTTGATGCTTTGAATTGATCGGTTTTTGCATAACATAATATCCATTCATAATCTTGTGAAACACCAAATGGTACATCAGATTTTGCAGTTCTCTTTCTCCATGGGATTTTTGCAACAAAATTCTCCTCACCAAAAATCTCATCGCAAATATTTCTCAAATTTGCAACTTCATTATCATCAATAGAAATGAAAATCACACCATCATCCTTCAGCAAATTCTTTGCTAGTTTCATACGTGGGTACATCATATTCAGCCAGTTAGTATGATAGCGTCCTGAAGTCTCGGAGTTGGTAGAGAATTTGAAACCTTCATTGTCTATCTGACCGGTGTAGTGGAGATAAGTAGAGAGATTATCTTGATACTTGTCAGGATAAATAAACTCGTTACCGGTATTGTAAGGAGGATCTATAAATATCATCTTGACCTTTTTGTAGTAGGACTTCTGGAGAAGTTTAAGAATTTCGAGATTATCACCTTCTATGAAGAGGTTTTGAGTGGTATCCCATTCAATAGACTCGGCAGGACATGGGCGCAGTGTTCCTATGCTTGGAGTCTGGGAGATCATACGAGCTTTGCTCTTTCCATTCCAGTTGAAACCATAACGCTCGTCACGGTCTTCTATGTATTCACCAAGTAGCGCTTTAAGTACATCAAAGTCTATTTTTCCGTCAGTGAACACCTCCGGAAAGATATACTTTAATTGTTCTATATTTGCAGAAACAATGTTCATGCTTTTATTGTCTATTTTTAAATCAAGTTTTTGAATCATTAGTATCCTCCATTCATATGCTGTAGATATATCCTATAATTAGTTCTCCGAGTATTCTTTTTGAGTTCTACAAAATAGAATTATAATTGACTCATACTTGCGATTAATTCAGAAATTTTAATAGTGTCATAGCCATTCGCAATTGGTTCGATGACCCTGTAAGTAGCACGCTGGTTTAATCTTTCCGTAATGTCGTCCTGAGGAGCTAAATCGCGATTGAAAGCAAAAGGTGAATTTTGCAATAAAATTCGAGTTGCGCCTCCTACCAGGTATACTTTGAAATCACCAGATTCCAATTGTGATTTTAATAAATCTTTAGAAAATGAATAAACAACCATAACATGATAGTCTTTTGTATATTCATATTTTTTAATTTCGTTATAATATGGTCCCAAAATTTTAAAATTATGACTAATTGCAGCATCCACACCTTTATAGGCAAAAGATGAACGTACTTCAACGGTTTTAATATCTCCTCTGTTATTAATAATTTGGATATCAATTTGGTTTTTAGCATTTTCAAAAGAAGTTTCTTGTGCTTTCATATCTATCCTATTTAATTCGAAATACTGATTTAGCCAAGTTCTCCAACAATATTCAGCAATAGCTCCTCCTATACAATCCTTTATTTTCATATTATTATCTCTAGCTAAGCTTGAATCGCGTGCAAGTATTGGATTTACTTTTTTAGCCAAAATTATACCCTTTTCAATTAAACTATCCAATGTCAACTTATCGGATGGATTATTTCTAAAATTAAATTCAATACTGCGAAATATCTTCCCATTGAAAGGGACTCTATATTCTTTTATCTCCATCAAATCACTCTAGGTGTTAATGTATGGTACTGCTTTTGAAAAAATTCTCTGTTATGCTCAAGTTTTATCTAATATTCATATTTGAGCAGTACTACTGTGAAGTTAGTCTTGCATGTCTCCTTTGAATCCCGAATCCTTGAACACGACCCGCACTGTCTCAGGCTGCAATTCTTCCTTCATTTGACAATACCTTCAACAACATCCATGCTTTTACCATCTGTTTTTGCGTCAAGTTTTTGCATCCTCTATTTCCTCCATCAAAGTCCTATTGATATAGCCTTTAATTGCGTCTCCATTTGTTTTATTTTCATGTTAATTTCAAGTTTGTTATTGAATTGCGTTTCAGAACTCAACTTTTTACGCATGTCAGATATCTTTCCTTTGAGTTCGTGACACATAGCAAGTTGCTCCCGTAGCATTTCAGGGTCATGTTTGCCATTAAGCCGGAATTCACCGCTGAAAGAAGCACAATCAAATGCAATGAAACGGTCGATAAGTGCATCATACAAGTCAAAGAAATCAGTATGTGGAAGATCTTTGATGTTCAGATTCTCAAGGAACAACCGTTCGATGTCAGTTAGTGATTCCATGTCCATCCATTCAGTTGTGAAGAACTCTTCAGCCACTATTGCTCCTTTTTCTGCCAAACTGAATCTTTTAGGAGCTACACTTAACGATATTTTTGATCCATTGCTTATAAAACGTGACTCCAGATCATCTTCCACTTGCAAATCTTGTGTAGAAGCAACCTGATTTAGAGAAAATACCAATAATAAAGGATAGGGTATTGTTCGATGGATCACCTCAGCCAATCGTTTATAGCTTTTCGGTGAACGTAGCACTATATCCAGTATAGCCACTTCAAGATATTCTCTTTGTTCATCAGTATATGGTTTTACTTGAATGTTATTAGGTTTAAGACCATATTGCCACACAATCGATTCTACATCATCCTGAAAGAGCTTTTTATCAGCTGTTGTAAGTGCACCATTATCAAAAAAAAGTTTCTTTGATACCCGCTTACCCAGATAAGCAGATTCAGGAAGGTCAATCATACTAACCAGTATATCATTCATTTTAAAACCTCCTTATCAAGTATTATCAAATAAGCAATTACCTCAAAATCATCAATACCCTTGAAAGAATCCTTGTTGATCACGGTCCCTCCCCTGTGGAAAAGACTCTCAACACCATACTCCTCTGCTTTGCCAGTGATTGCTGCAACAGCCTTCCCAAATAAATTCCTATAATGGCTCATATTGGTTCCATTGTGTGTATAGCCATTGAACAATGAAACAGCAGTTCTATCTGGTATCGATCTGTTAATAGAGATCTTCTTGAAAAGGTCCAGTATCCTTTTTGCATGTGTGAAGTTCAATAACACTTCACCATTATCAGAAACATATACGAGGTAAATAGGTGATAATGCATAAGTACTGTCAGTTTTAATTGCATTGTTCTCATTACGCATACAAAATATCACACCAGGCTTCAGCCCTTCCTCACCTATATCATCCAAGCTGACCACAGAGAACATTCCAGGATACATGTGCTCAAGGACTCTTGAATTTATCTTCATATATTCAGCAAGGTCCATTCTAAAATCATTGAACGTGAGATCAGTGATAGAGATACCCCCACCCAGATCCTCAATATCAACAACCTCTTCCTGAAGCCTTTCTAGCTGTTTACGACGGTATTCAAGATCGTTCATTTTACCAGCATCTGAATACTCGATAACGTTCTCTTCACCGGTTGCAGAGATATCAAGAAGTACCATCCTTCCTGAAACCCTTGCTTCAAGATTTATATATTCGTCAAGCTCCATATTCGGCCAGAAGTTGACAAGCTGTATCACTTCGTTCTTTGAGCCAAGACGATCGATACGCCCAAATCTCTGTATTATACGTACTGGATTCCAATGGATGTCATAATTAACTAAGAAATCACAATCCTGCAGGTTCTGACCCTCAGAGATACAATCTGTAGCAATTAGAATATCAATCTCATCCGAAAGTTCGGGGCTAATTAGACTTCTCTCTTTCGAAATAGGTGAAAAAGAAGTAATTATAGATGCCATATCCTTGCGTATTCCTGGCATAGTTGTTTTATTATCACCAGTTCCTGTGACTATTGCACAATGAAGACCTAATGAGGTCTTTGACCAATCGGCAACATTGTTGTAGAGATACCTTGCAGTGTCAGCAAAAGCCGTAAAGATGATGATCTTATGGTTATTCTCGTTTATAGGGTCAGATACTTTTTTATTTATCAGATCTTTTAACTGCAAGAGTTTAGCATCCCTGTTAGGGTCTATCTGCTTAGCCGCAAAAAGCACCTTTTGCAACAGTTCTTCATCTTCCTGAAGCTCCTGTTTCCAGCGTATACGGTCCACATCTTGTATGAGAACCTTTACTTTATTCCCGACAGCATAAAGTGAGAACTCCTCATTTTCTATCTCTATCTCTTCAATATCCAGCTCTTTGAATTCCAAATCATCATGAGAATCAAGAAGTTCTATTATACGACGAACTTCAGATAGCAGTTTTTCCACGGTAAGTGAAAAAGAATTGATTGAACTTTCCATACGTTTCAAAAGATTGACACGCATGAGATGTATGAGGCTTTCCTCACGATCGATTTGCTTAAAAACAGATCCACCAGCAAGTTTCATATCATATTTGCGGCTGTATTTATCCATATACTGAGGAAGAACATATTTTAAAGGTGCATATGCACTCAGATTCAGCCTCCGGATATCACGGTTTATTTCTCCGAGGGCAGGAAACCTGTTTTCTGTGTCAATATAAGCTTTGATATTGATGGGTTTTGCGCGTATAGGAAACCTGCCAATCTCAGCAACATCGTAGTATTTTTCAATATGCTTCCTAGAGCGTGCAATGGTGAGCAGGTCTAGAAGCTTGAAGTAGTCGAAATTCAGAGTATCAAGCAATGATTCAGTGGTACGGTCTGCTTCTTTAAGTTTCAACCACTGATTAAAACGTGCCTGTGCCATTTTAAGAGTTTGTTCTATACTTATAATACCCTGAGGCTCAAGAGCATGATCTACTCCTTCTGTGATAAAAAGAACCTGGTTCTTTAGGTCATTCATGCGATTGTTTACTGGTGTTGCAGAAAGCATCAGAACTTTTGTTCTGACTCCTGCTTTTATTATTTCGGCCATCAATCTAGAATAACGGGTAAGTCCATCCTTACGCGGTGGATTATTCCTAAAATTATGTGATTCATCGATCACAACTAGATCATAATTACCCCAATTAATTGTTTCAAGATTTATCTCGCCAGAATAACCTTTGGAGCGAGTAAGATCGGTGTGGTTCAACACATCATAATTAAAACGATCAGCTGCCAGAATATTACGCTTGTCATTGACAGTATAAAGTGTCCAATTTTCACGTAACTTCTTTGGGCAAAGTACAAGAACTCGATCGTTTCTCAATTCATAATATTTTATGATAGCAAGAGCTTCAAATGTTTTTCCAAGTCCAACACTATCTGCAATTATGCAACCGTTATATCTTTCAATTTTATCGATTGCTCCAAGAACACCATCACGTTGAAATCTATAAAGTTTGTTCCATATCAGTGTATCCTTTATTCCGGTTTTTGTTTTTATTATATTTTCTTCCTTAATTTCTCCAAGATATTCTTTGAACACATTGAAAAGAACAATAAAATAAATGAACGATGGTGATTTATCAGAATATATTTTTTCAAGTTGTGTAATAAGAATACTCTTTATATCATTAGTATTCTGTTGATTGTTCCAAATTGAATCAAACCACTTTAGAAGATTCTTGGTTTCTTCTCCTGTAGTAAAACAGAAGGTGATATCAAAAGAATCAGAAGGAGTGAATCCAAAGCCTTCCGCTGAAAAAGGAGAACTACCATGTATGGCTATTTCCTCTCCATTGGGTTTCGTAATATGATAAAGGCTTTGCGGAATCAGAGTAGCTGATGTCCTGATCTCTGCTTTTTTAGTTAACCATATGGCACACTCATGTGCAATCTGTGAAATATTCAGATTATTACGAAATTTTCTTTCCATTTCTGAGCCAGTAAGTCCTTTTATAAAAAAATCATTCACTTTTTGATTTTTAAGTTCAACTGAATTTTGTGGAAGAAGAAAACGAAAATGGTCGATTTTTTCTAGTTCTTTTTTAAGCTCAGAATAACCAAATATAGAGAAAAGCCCTGATACTACTGACAAATGGGAGCCTTTTTCAATGTGTTTTCGAAGTTCTTCACCAACTTTCCCGTTTGTCCTGTTATCTAATAACATGATTTATGTTTCCTTTGCAGTTCTAAGTAGTATCCAATAATGTTAATGAGAATTTAGTTTAGAAGTACTATCGTTTAAAACACTATTGCTTTTATTATATATAAATTTGCTATCTATAAATAGTTAAAAGTAGATTTACCCTTCAAATTAATGGAGAAGTATGGCAATGCATTATTATTATAAAATTCAGTCACTCTTTTGATTTATAGTACATGCTTTTAAAAGTGTACTTTTGAAAGGGCACAATCTATCTATTATAGTCAGTTCTTCTTATTATTCAAAATTACAGTTCAAAACAATTTGATGTAAAGGAGTCATATTTTTACTAACTACCTTTATATTTTGTAGCACTCACATTTTTACATTGCACATAATCCCCGAACACTAGCTGCCCACACCTTTTCTGCTGTTCGATCTTGTCCATGACCTCATCTTTAGCCGAGGTCTTTACATTTACACGGATGTGCCCTTCAGTGATATTTCTTCCGTGTGCACATGTCTCACAGGGAAGCATTCTCTCACGCCGGGACTTATCCCGTGGCTGGGATAGATAACCTAGCATTAATCTTTTCGATTATGTCTGCGGTCTTTTCCGGAGATAGCAGGCACTGGTCGAAATAAAAAGATCATGCAATGCTCGAATAATAGTGATTGCTATTGCGCTTCTATTCAGAAAACGTACCTATGAAGAAGTAAACTTTTAATCGACCGTTTAATCTTTATGAGACTAGTTTTGCTATCTGTCTGAATGATATATGAGCAAATTATACTTTCTGATACTGGTCTCTTGAGTTTGATTAATGAAATTACAGAACATGATCAGTATGATCTGGATTCGTATTATTCAGAGGTCCCTTGATCCATAATGAAATTCATAAGAAATTAACCACTTGTCTTTGCTGGAATTCATGCAGAACCGATTCAATTACATACCTAGCTTTCTCAGAGATCACCTAGATCTAACAAATGATTACAAAAGTAATGATTATGCAATTCTACAACAGAGAAAAAGAACTGGCACTCACGCGACTGCTTAATTAGAACAGTTCCTATTTTTTATTGATAACAGGAAAGAGAAGAGTGGGAAAGACAGAGCTTATAAGGCAGTTCAATTAGAATAATCGTTGTTTCAAAATTTGTAAATTTACAAACTTAAAAACTCAGTGCAGAATATAAATAAATTGGATTAAATGAAAATGTCCCTTCTTTAAGCTATAGCTATGTTGCAAATGGGCTTTTTCACACATTTACTGTTTACATGATAGGGCAGTTTAGATACTTTTTCTATGAGCCTATTTCGTCCAGGAAACTAAAGACTTCGTAGTTCCCTGCTTTAGTTACATGAATCTATTTTTTGATCAATTTTTATCTGGATTATTCAAGCCCAGAAACTCCACTAGAGATCTACCCTTTTATCATAGAAATATATCCTCATGTATGAAAAGGAAAAACGAAACCAACTGAATAATATAAATAGAATGAGATTCAATTTAAACTCCTTGTGAATGTATTTAATCCTAAAAACGAAGGTATCAAAAATGGGTTTCTTTGGAGAATTACTTCAAGACGTAACAGGCAAAAGTAAAAGACCTGAAATTAAAGGCGGCAGATTCGAAAATTTCGTTTCTGACGAGATATTCACTGATAAATTATTTGACCTTGTGGAAATGACAAGAGACTTTAATTCAAATAGCGAGAGATTTGAAGAACGAAGTATGAACCCTGATTTTCTCTTCAGGGATAAAAGAACCCGCGAAGAGTTCTGGATCGAAGCCAAATATCGAACAGGGCTTTTCAGAAATGATAAAGGACAACTTGTCTGTGAGATCTGCAAATCCTGGCAATTAGACAGATACAGAGATGTAGAGAAAACCAGCGGCAAAAAAGTCTATATCTGCCTGGGTCTTGGCGAGGATCCCAGATATCCTGAAACTGTCCATCTAATTCCTGTCTTTGGTGCTTATCCTCAATTATTCCAAAGTAAGCTCAAAGAAACATTAATTTGGAGAAATCCTGATATTTAAAATTTTTGAATTTTCTACACTCAATTAATTTGTAGTTGATAGCATGAATATTATCAATTGGAAGGATTCTTTAAGAAAAAAAGTTCAGCCCTGTCAATCCAAAACAAGATTCAACTTATCTTATGTACCGATATCTCACTTTGCTAAACAGTATTTTTGCGAACAACAACTAGATTATGAATATAGTGTTGGAAAAGAAACTTCAGAAAAGGAAATTGAAGGAACGTTTATCCATGAAGAAGTATTTTCCGCTGAAGAAGTAGATTTAGAACAAATTATTGATTCTATTGCTAACAGTCGTTTTTATGCATGTACTTTTCCTTTGTACTTTGAGATTAACGAAATCCTTTTCTGCGGTACTCCAGACGGAATAATTTATTCAAAAGGTAAACCTATTTTCCTGATTGAATTTAAAACAACATCTGGCAATCCTTATAGTCTTTACAAAAATCAAACAATACAAGCAGAAGCATATGCTTTTGCTCTTGAAAATATGGGGTTTGACTGCAACAACTTATGCATTGTCATAATTTCAATTAATAAACTAACATCCATGCTATATGGAAAAGAATGCATAAATATTGGGCATTGGTAAGTAAACATGGTTATATGTTATTAGGACTTATAGTTCTGCATGAACTGTCCCAGGTGTAAAAGCCCTAATCATAAAAAGAACGGAAAAATAAGTGAACGCCAACGATACCAATGCCATGATTGTGGATATAACTATTCAGTAGAGATAAAATCAACAGCTAGCTCTGCTTTTGTTAAACGGCAGGCTTTGCAACTCTATCTGGAGGGATTAGGATTTCGTTCAATAGGACGTATATTAGGGGTCAGCCATGTTTCTGTACAAAATTGGATAAAGAAATATGGTAAGGATATGGAGGACTTGAAGAGTGAAAATGAGATAAATATCGTTGAACTGGATGAGATGCACACCTACATCGGGAACAAAAAAAATACTGCTGGATCTGGATTGCTGTTGATAGAGTTGGGAAAAAGTTCATCGACTGCTCTTTTGGTAGCAGAGGAACGGAAACCGGACAACAACTTTGGGAAAAGTTAGAGAGGAAGAAGATAGGCGAAGTGATGACTGATCACTGGAAGGCATATGCAGAGTTTCTTCCAGAAACTATTCATACTCAATCCAAAGCTGAAACATATACTGTTGAAGGATATAACAGCATATTGAGACACTTTCTGGCAAGATTGAGAAGAAAGTCCAAGTGTTATACAAAGAGTATTGAAATGCTGAAGTATTCTGTTATCCTCTTAATGAAATATAGAAATAAAGAGTTAGCGATGTTTAATTAACAATGCCAAATATTGTAACCAATGGGATTGAGCAACTTATCACAAATAACCATGCATTAAATGAAGATTCTCTTAAAATAATACAAGAATATCTCCCATACGAAGCAGTCATTCATATGATAGAATTAGATCGCTCCCGTTTTCTCAAAGATATTACAGATTCAAGCATGTATTGGAAAATGGAAAGAAGCGCCAAAAAAATGGGATCTCCATATAAATGTAATCAATGTCAGTACTTCGCTAATTTCAATTTAGCCACATCGCAACTCCTTCCGATATCTTTATATGCGGCGTGAACGCCGCCATATGTCATTTCTCCCATTCAATTCAAGGATCTGTGATAAAGTCGAATTAAGGCCAAAACAATGTATTGATACTGCTCTTAAACCACTCTTAGATAATATCGACATTAAGATAAATGGTTCACTGACCCTCAAAGATCTTTTTTACACTGCTATCTGTATGGCAGTGGATAATAGTTCAGTTCACTCTGCATCAAAACACTATCAAGAGATTCCCTGTGAGACGTCTTTAAGATATCATCTCAAGAAACTGAATCTTGCAGAGCTTATCAAGGTAAATGAGAATATTCTTCTTCAAGCCTTTGTCAGTACTCTAAAATCAATGAAAAAGTATGAGTTTGCTATCGATTTTACAAATGATCCTTATTACGGAACGACTGATTCATCCAATGAAGGCTATGTGATACGTAGTCAGGCCAAGAAATCTACAAACTCATTTTATTCATATGTATCACTTTCAATTATAAACAAGAATGAGAGGTATACTATTGCAGTTCTTCCGGTTGAGACGAATAAAACAAAGGTCGATTACCTTACTTATTTTGTAGATCTCATTGGAAAACTAAATTTCAATATCAAGGTACTTTGTTTAGATCGAGAATTCAATTCTGTAGATGTGTTTGAGTTCTTACAGAACAGGAATATCCCCCATATCATACCAATAGTAAAAAGGGGAAATGAGGTAAAGCAACTACTAGATGGGAGAAAAGCAAGGTCTACTGAGTATGTAATGAAGAATGCTCAAAAGAAAGAAGTTCACTTAGACTTTGTAATTGATGTAAAGTACCTCAAAGGTAAAAGAGGTAAACATGGATGTGAAAACCTTGGGTTTGTTGTTTATGGGGTAAAATGGCCTCCAAGAAAGATTAGTACGGTCTATAGAAGACGATTTGCTATCGAGTCCTCGTACAGGATGAGAAATATAGTCAAACCAAGAACATCAACAAGAGATGTGACTTTCAGATATTTCTTTACGCTTCTATCATTCCTGCTCAGAAATGCATGGCTTTACCTCCAGAAAAAGCATTTCACAATAGCAAAAACAGGTCCAATAACTATTGATGAGGATAAGTTCAGGTTTGCCAGATTTATTCTGTTTGTTGAAGAATGGTTAAGAAGAAAGTTAAGAATTCAGTTAGTAGTGCAGTGTTTAAGATAATTCAACAGTGGCAGGAACAAGATGGAGATAAAATTAGCTAAGTACTGAATGTACATATTCTGAAGAATGCCCACGCTATGATAAAAAATGGTCAGTTGAAGAAAACAAAAAGCTTGATGAAGAGCATTCCAAGGGAACATCAATCGAAGAGATAGCAAAAATACTTGGAAAGACAACTGCATCTATAAATAGACAGTTGATACTTCAAAAATATCCAAAACATGGGCAGATTTGGTCTGAAAGAGACATAAACCAGTTGACCAGATTGTTTTCACAAAACAAAGATATGTCTTATATAGCAGATATTCTGGAACGGAAACCTACAGCTATTGAAAATAAGCTAATGGACTTAGGTCTTATTGAAAAAACAAATAATTATTCTCCAGCAGTTGAAGAAGTGAGAAAGGAATTTCCAAAATATCTTACACCATGGGATGAAGAGGATATAGTAAAATTAGTAGAAATGTTCCATGAAAAGAAAAGTATTGATGAGATTTCTCATATCCTCGAAAGAACCAAATATGGTATAATAGCTAAACTGGAGAGATTGGGTCTTATAAAACCAAGTGCTGCCAGTGTTAAAATATGCGATGCTTGTAATTCTAGGGATAATTGCACATTGAACTTAAATAAAAGAATTTATTCTAGTTCTGAGGATGGGATTTCAAATGATAAGCAAAATGGTGCAAACTTATGGAATGAAGAAGAAGTAACCTTGATGAGAAATAAATTTTCAGAAGGGATAGATACCATAGAATTGGCCAAGATTCTTCGGAAAAACCAAACATCAATTGAAAAAGAATTGATCACATTGGGCTTGATTGATTGCCCATTGCACAAAACAATGCCCGAAATGTTATGATACTAACTTATTCAAATGTGGTAATTAAAAATAGATATATCTTATGAGAACTTATATCTCTGTATGAACTGCCCCAGATGTAAAAATCCTAATCATAAAAAGAACGGGAAAATAAGTGGAAGGCAACGATATCAATGCTGTGATTGTGGATATAACTATTCAGTAGAGCTCAAATCAACTGCCAGTTCTACTTCTGTTAAACGACAGGCTTTACAGCTCTATCTGGAAGGATTAGGATTTCGTTCAATAGGACGTTTATTAGGGGTGAGCCATGTTTCTATCCAGAAATGGATAAAGAAATTTGGTCCGGAATTAGAGGAACTAAAAAGTGAAAATGAGATATCTGTCGTTGAATTACATGAGATGCACACTTACATAGGGAACAAAAAAAATATTGCTGGATCTGGATTGTTGTTGATAGAGTTAGGAAAAAATTCATCGACTGCTCTTTTGGCGAACAGGAAAGGAAACTGGACAACGGCTCTGGGAAAAGTTAGAAAGCAAGGAGATAGGAGAAGTAATGACTGATCACTGGAGAGCATATGCAAAGTTTCGTCTTGGGACTACTCATTCGTAATCAAAAACTGGAACATATACTGTTGAAGGTTACAACCGCATAATATAAAAAGCCCATATAATTTTAGATAAATAAAAAACTATTATTTGAATTGTATTGAAATAATAAAGTATAATCGTATTTTTTAAACAAAAGTTAAAAATAAATATAACTATTTTTAATTACCATAATATCATCTATTAGACATGATCGAAAAGGATATGTCAAACAAGTATTTCAGAAAAGAGTATACCAAAGACTTCTCAGAAGCCACTTTCATCCATGCCGAATAGCATAGTGGCCAAATTGACGAAGATACCTGGTAATAACACTCAAAACCATAGATTATGATCGTCAAAATCTAACTAAATCGTAGATTATAATCGATACTTTTAACTAATATAGAAATCAACTAGTTATTATGGAACAACTGATAAAAGATGTACTGGAAAAGCAGAATCCCTGGTGGTTCGGAAAAAGTTACAGTACAGGAATATCCCGCCTTCGGTACTATCCACTCTTATCCAAATATCTGGAAACAGAAGAAATATTACTGATACTTGGTGCCAGAAGGACTGGAAAATCAACTCTCCTATACCAGCTCATTAGCAGTCTTGGACTGCCTGAAGATAAAGAAGAATCTGTACTGTACATGAACCTTGATGAGCCTGTGTTCCAGAGCCAGACAGAGAGTGTAAATCTCCTGTCGAGTATCATTGAAGATCACATCGCTGCAACAAAAAAAGAAAGATACTATATTTTCCTTGATGAGGTCCAGAACTTCAAGTACTGGACTCAGACACTGAAAACATTGTACGATACTGACAAGCGTCTGAAATTCATTTTGACAGGGTCCACATCATCCCTGCTTAAGAAGAAGACCATCACACGTCTCTCTGGAAGGTACCTTTCATTAACAGTTTATCCGTTGACCTTCAAGGAGCACTTGGATTTCAAAGGAATAAAAAAACCTACATCTGCGGAGAAAAGGCATGAGTTTGAGGAATATCTAAAACATGGTTCTTTTCCCAGGATATCTCTGGAAGAGGACACCAACATAAAGGAAGAGCTTCTGAAGAACTATTATGAGACAATATACCTGAAGGACATAATCTTTCCTCATAATCTGAGGAATAACAGAGATGTAATAAATCTGCTGTATTTCATAATCTCAAACGTTGGTAAGCCTTTTTCCTACAACAGCATAGCAAATGCCTTGGAAATATCAGCAGATACTGTTAAAGAGTACCTAAGCTATGCAGAAGACTCATATCTTCTATATTCGATCAACAAATTCGATTATTCTCTAAGGAAGCAGCTTGCTAATCCAAAGAAGATCTATTGCCTTGATACGGGTCTGATAAATGCTGTGTCTTTCAAGTTCTCAGAAAATTACGGCAGGCTGCTTGAGAATCTGGTATTCATAGAGCTCATCAGAAGACAGAGTGAAGTATTCTATCATAAAGGGACATATGAGTGCGATTTCCTGATAAAGACACAGAACAGGATAACGAGCGTCATTCAGGTGACAAAGGAGTTGAATCTGGATAACAGAAAACGTGAGCTTGAAGGATTAATTGAAGCAATGAAAACTTATGACCTGCAGGAAGGTCTCATACTCACAAAGGATACTGAAGATTTGATTGAAATAGATGAAAGGAAAATCTTCGTGAAGCCTGTGTGGAAATGGTTACTTGATTAAGATCATTCCACAAATACTCTCCTTGACAATGTCCCATATTTATTGTGAATTCCCTATACTTCTATCTGTTCTTATTTCTCTTAGATATATGTTCGAATAGAGAAATACTACAATGTCAGAAGACCGATTCATAACTAAACAACTATTGTACCCTCTTTCATACATATAAAATAAGTTTGTATTATGTGTTATGCGTATAAAACTAGTTTGGTTAACTATAAATAGATTAGTGTGAGTAAATTAATACAGGTGATAAAAATTCACCTACAAAAAAACAATATTTCACAATCACAGAGGTATAACATATGAAAATAAGAGTCGTAAGCTCAAAGGAAGAGATCAGCACATTGAGCCCAAATGAAGAAATTGTACATTTTGCGTTCAGACCATCTAACACAGACCTCTTCTCACTTTTCATGAAGTGTCCACAGGTTAAAGCTATCCACATTCCTAACTCTTACAGGAGAACTATGTCCAACTCTGCAATAATGTACCTCAAAATGCAGGACATCGAGCTTCTTGAAGGCGATGTATGGGGACACCGTAAAGATATCAATGAGTATTCTGAAATCTCCCAAAGGGTATATGACAAACTAAGTGAATGCCGTCAGAGTGGGATGCAAGAAGAAGATATAATTGAAAAGCTGGTAAGAGAAACCGGACTTGGTAGAGATTTCGTTTCATTCTTCATCAAGAACACCTAATTCTATAATGCCGATCAAGTTGATCGGCATTCCTTTCTGGCACAAATCAACTACTTCTGCTCTAATAGAAACTCACTTTCAAGTTTGTGTTTCTTAAATATTTCTTGGTACAATACAGTAAGTTTGCTTGGTGTATCATAACCGATATCATTAATTAGTTCAAGAATAACATTTCCTTCGTGTGTGATTTCAGGATACTTCATAGCATACTGTTGTTTATATCGACCTAAAATATTTGTTTCATTGTTCACGTTTAAACTATTTTGCAGATTAGTAAGACAATATTGATACACATAAAACAGCTTTCCTAAATTACCAGTTCTATTACAATCGAATTGATCTAAACTTCTAATAACTCCTTGAATTTTTATATCGTATAACTCATCAAAGAAAAATCCATATTTCTTTAAGCGAGAATCACAAAGCATGTCATGAATCATACTACTAAGTGCCGATGCAAGTTGTATTCTCTTACTATATTCTTCATGTGAAAATGGATTTGGTTTTCGAGGTGTAACTCCTGGAAACCCCTCATTCAAAATGATATCATGCATTGTCTCATGAGTAATTAAATAATCATTTTTAATAGATGGCGGTATTTCTTCTAGCACTATAAAACGTTTAATTTCGTTCTTTCCTACAGCACGATATAATTTACCCATTTGTCCTTTTCTAAAACCTAATTTTTGTTCTATTTCCAAGTTTGATTTAACCCAATACAAATCATCCTTAATATTACTCTTTTCGCTTTTGTAAAAGTTTTTGAATGCGTTCGATGATGAAATAAATGGCTTTACAATATCATCTATTGAATACGTATCTACTTGTATTCCAAAAGGTAGTAGATATTTGCCTATTGGCATAATCTTTTTTCCTAAACAGCAATGCTTGTATTTTTTGTCACTTTCACACTGACATAAATCATTTCTACCAGTTTTCATCATTGTTCATCCCTTCAGTTTTTATTTTTGCTTTAGCTTAATCCCTAATTCTCTAGATTCTTCGAAAATATTTTAAATATTTCTTTTATTATTAGCATTCAATTCCCTTTTACTGACTGATCCAGTGATCTCCACCTCTTTGATGATATTTCTTCCAGTCTACAATACTATCTATTTCTTCAATACCATTGATTCTCATATCCTCAACAGCGTGCTCCATATTTGAGTTTTTTATCACTGAACCATTGGGTCCAATCATCAAATATGAATCAACCATATCATCATTTGTTTCAAATACTGGACTATCACCACTACTCAATACGATATCTTTATTCGTTTTAATGAATTGATCAAATTCAATACCAGATACCTGAATATTCTGTATGTTTTTATCATTTTGACCTTTAATCGGCAAAGCTTGAAGGATCTTCCATCGTATAGGATTCAACTCTTTGATGAGAGGTTTCATATCCTCCCTGAAATTTAGTTTTGTTACTACTGTGTTTATCTTGAGCTTAATACCGTTTTCATGAATGTAAGGAACAATCTCTCGTATATGTCTAATATGATCTCCATTGCCTCTACCTAAAGAGAACTGTACTTCTTCACAGCAGCTATCTACGGAAAGTCCAATCCAATCCAACCACAAAGATATCTTTTTGATCGATTCTTGATTCAGATAATAGCCATTAGAAACTATCGATGTAACAAAGCCCATCTCTTTGGCAATCTTTACTAAATCGAAAATAAGTGGATGAAGCATTGGTTCACCCCCTGCAAAATTGATTCGCTGCATACCGATACTTTTTAGATATTCCAGAAGCTTTACTGCTTCCTCTATATCCGTTATTTCTTCTCCAAGATTTCGGGCAAAACAAAAGATGCAGTTGCAATTACACCTATCAGTTATGTGCCAGTTAATTGAACGAACGTGTTTATCATACATTTTATCCTAACCCTTTAATTGTTATGGATTTTTCCATGATTTCATCTAACCGATTGTCGAATACTGAACAATCTAGCTCAAATTAAAGATAAATTTTTACAGATTTATCTCCTTAAGCTATTGTTTTTACATAGAGTATGAAAATACATGGAAAGCATTCGCCTTCCATGAAGTCTATTTCACTTTTTATCTGCAGCAGATTGTGCTCTTGCCTTGAAATCCTGATTCTTACCAGTTCTATCAGCATGAGATTGGATTCTTGCCGCATCTCCTTTTGTCATACCGGCTTTTTTAGTCGTTCTTCTTCACCTCCTTTGACTCTTTTTTCATCGCGATGAATGTAATTTAGTCCGAGCTTATCAGCACAATATGGATGATAATACCCTTCACCATGTTTTATTGCAAACGTTTGAGCAACAGGAGGCAATGTTTTCTCAAAATTCAGGCCTCTTGCTATAATCTTATCAAAATCATAATCTTCTGCATCGAAAGCCCAATCGATGCAAGAATGTACACTGGCAGCTGGACCAAGTAATTTACTGTAATGCATTTGGATATTCTGCTCATAATTGTTTTTAATTTGACAAGCTGTACTCCATATTTCTTTACTCCTGTTATTCAAATCGTATCCATCTGGAATTTCTGAGCGATACTCCTTAAGGAGTTTTAGAAATTTTTCTGCATTTGATAACATCGAAAGATCTTGTTCAAAGACTGCAGTGAAACATTCGCGAAGCTTATCGCAAATATATTCATATGATTCTTGAGGAAGGCTCTTATCTTCTTCGATTCGATCACTCAACCATTCAGGCATCTGGATTTGTGCTGTTTCATAAACTCCTTTTATAGTCGAGTTGTCAGGATGAATTTTGTACTTATCTTTAATTCCGGGGGGGCTAAAAGGAACTTTCCAGCTATGTTTAATGTCTTCAAGCAAACGGATAGAGTCAAATTCGTATTCTGAAAAGTAATTAATCAGTTGTTTATAACCAATTTTAATATCAGGCAGTGTCTTAGGGGTCAGGGGTAAGCCACAATAAGAGCATACCATTGATGATTCAATTTCATGATATGTTTCTTCATATGCTTTAGATTTTGACATACATTTTGAATGGATCTTTATTGATACCCATGGATTAACGCTTGTTATACCTAGATCCGAATGCTTGAAAGAAACTACTATAACTTCTTCGTTACGTATTTTCTGTTTGCACAATGGGCAATATCCTATCTTCGAATATCCTAAATAAGTAGGAGTGTATGTTGATTCTCTGAAATGACTTATGACAAGAGTTGTTCTCCCTTTTCTAGGAACATAGTTTCTTTTCTTAAGCGATTCCTTTCCTTCTTTTATAAAACCTTCAGTTTCAAGAAAACTAATAGCACGAAATATTGTCCCCTCTTCATAGTACAATTCCATTTCGATTTCTTTAGGACTACATTCCTTTTCCATTAGTAAAGATAGAATCTTATTAGACAGATACCTTATATCCTCTACTTTGTCTACATTAATAGAGTATTTTTTGTCATCCGATTTCTGAATGAATTCCTGTTCTACAAGTTTTTTTAAATGGTAATCGATAAGTCGTCTATCTTTTTTTATCTGGGGATTATTATAGATATCTGCTGCTGATAGAGCGTTTTTAGAGCTTTTTAGTAAATCAATAATTTTGTCTTTCAAATCAGTTGTATTTGCCATGAAGAGACGGATATTGTCAATACTATTTAAGATTATGTCAAATAATCTATAATTATTGTCTAATTTAAGGCCGAAATGTACAATATTTCTAAAATTGAATTTATATTAACACGAAAAATGAATTGGATATTCAAACCAACTTAATTGTCAGCTTGAATTCCAAATACATGCAAGCAATATAATAATATAATTTAATACATATATATCTTTTTATATTCTGGTTCGATGTATCGTTATTAAGTCCCATATGTTACAAAAAAGACAGTTTAATAAAAAATTATATGACAGTGAACTACCGCCCGTTGAACAGGATGGTAGTTCACTCCGATAATAGTATATTTTTGGTATATTCGGAAATCCTCCGGATTAGATTAATCGTACCGAAGTGCGTTTAATGGATGCATTTTTGATGCTTTCCAGGCCGGGTAGACACCACCAACAAGACTTGTAAGAATCCCAAATGCAATTCCAACGATTATGTACAAAATCGTTGATGGCATAAACAAATATGAAAGATCCTTTAGTATAAGAAGATCTACGAAGAGCCCAACTCCAAAGCTTAACACACCACATATAAGGCTCGCAAGTATCCCTAAAAAGAGTGCTTCCAGAATAAACATTTTGAGAATATCATTTCTAGATGCTCCTACAGCTTTCATTATCCCTATTTCTTTCGTGCGTTCCATTGCAGACATCAACATAACATTCAAAATTCCAACACCTGCTACTAGTAATGAAATAGATCCTATACCCATTAAAAACAAAGAAATCGAAGTAAATATTGTATTTATACTTTTTAACATGGTATCGGTTGCTAATACCTCTACAACATCTTCTTTTTTATTTAATCTTTCATCTATAGATTCTTTTACACTTTCAATATCATGAATATCTTTTATTTTCAAAACTACAGATGTATATCCATCATCCTGGTCATCATACAAATTATTATACCTTTCTGGAGCAACAAAAATTGCATTATCTGGACTTATCCCAATACCAAATCCTTCCTCTTTGAGTATACCAACCACTCTATATTTGAATTCATTAAACGTTAATTTGTCACCTGTTTTTATATTCAATGACTCAGCTAAACTTGAACCAATCACACAATCTTTTGAATCGCTTGAAAAAAAACGTCCTGTATCGATTTCTACTAAATAATATAGATCATCTTTACTAACACCATATATTGTGGCATAGGTTGATTCATCACTGTTTGATACCTCTATACTATTCGATAAAATCGGGATTAGACGCTCAATACCTTCAACTTTAGATACCTGATTTATCTGTTTATCAGATATACCTGATTCACCATATGCAGGATATAAGATAATTTCATTACCTGCTTCTCCAAGGGACTTAGTAACAGATAATTTTAGGCTATTTCCCAGAATTCCAGTCGATGAAATAGCAATTACACCAATTATTATTCCTATTGTTGCCAGAATTGTACGTGCATTATGACGTTGCAGATTTCTTTTTGCTAATTCTGCATACATATTTCCAATATTAATTATACGCTGCATACGTCACCATCTTTTATTTCAATCACTCGATTTGAATATTCAACAAGCCTTGAATCATGAGTAACAACAATCACAGTTTTGCCTTTATTACATAAATCCCTTAAAAGTTCCATTACACTATGGCCAGTTTTAGTATCTAGATTTCCAGTTGGCTCGTCTGCAAGAATAATAGGGGGATTATTTGCAAGAGCACGAGCTATTGCAACTCGTTGCTGCTGACCTCCTGAAAGTTCTCTTGGTTTATGATCCATATATTTTTGTTCTAGATTTGCACATTCAAGCAATAGAAGTGCTTTATTTCTTCGTTCATGTGCAGATTCTTTACTGAAAATCATTGGCATTTCAATGTTTTCAATTGCCGTCAGCGTTTGTATCAGATTAAACTGCTGGAAAATGAATCCAATATTATCCCTACGAATTATCGTTAGCTCATCGTCATCGAGAGTAGATAAATCTTGATTATTCAATCTGATTGTTCCTTCAGTCGGGAGATCGAGACAACCTATCATATTAAGAAGCGTAGATTTTCCAGAACCCGAAGGACCCATGATCGTTACAAAATCCCCTTTTTTAATCGAGATATTGATTTTATTCAAAGCACGAATATCACAAGACCCCATCTTGTATATTTTTGTTACATCTCTCAATTCAAGAATATTGTTTTGCATCAAAATCACTGATTAGATATTTTCCCTTTTTTTCCAAGAATTTCTGATAATACCCACGATTCCAACACACAATAATAATGCAACAATAACTGCAATTGGCAAAATAGTAGTATTATTAGATAAAACCTGAGAGTTCTGATCAGGTATACTGCTCTCTAAATCAATCGATTCAGTAACATGAGTATAGGCATTATCTATGTTTCTATATTCTATCTGAACTGGAATACTAGATTTATTTAAGGAATTAACCTGAGCTGATAATTCAAAACTACCGAAATCATCTGCTTCCAGGGAACCTATAAAATAACGTACATTTGGCTGTAAAGGCTCAATGTTATCAGATTTAAGGACAGATATCACTACATTTTTTACATCCTTAATTCCAACGTTGTTAAGATTCCCTGTAATTGTATATTTGCTGCCTATATTTTCAATACTAACATCGGATAAAAGCAATTCAGATTGGTTCATTACGTTTATAGATGTTTTTGGTCCCTCTAGACTATGATAATTATTTCCATTGTAATATGAAACTAAAAATGAGATATCTTTGGATCCTGGATTCAATCCAACAGTATTCATATTAAATGATATATTGGATTTGTTTCCTCCGGAAATAGTTCCAATAAAAACTTCAGATGGGGTAAAGGAGATATCCTTTCCTATAGGTTTTACAATAACGTTGGATACAGAATTAGGGCGTATATTAGCAATATCAACACTTATTGTTGATACTTCATTAATTACAACCGATGGATAATTTGCCATTATCAATTGAATATTCCTGTCATCAACTGTTATTGGGATCTTGTAGTTAAAATCATCCATATTACTTCCGCCAATTAAATCAAAATACAAAAAGTGGACACCATTAGAAGCATTTGATTTAACTTGAATATTAAAAACCAATTTTATCGTATCGCCTGGACCTAGAAGACCAATATTTGAGTAACCGCTGTCCAAAACTTCAATATCTTTATCCCCTCCGACAATTGCACTTGAAATATAGGCATTCATATCAAAAGTCTCATCTTCTTCCTGAACATAAACCTCTCCGTCTGCCTTATTTTCGAGTATTATCGTAACTGTGCCATTATCCCCTGGCATATATACAGCTGGATCGATTTCATAATCTACAACTACAGTTGGTCTGATAGTTGTCTCCCCTTTAACAGGAGTGACAACCAGAGTCAGAATAATTAAAAATAAAGGCATTGGTAAGTAAACATGGTTATATGTTATTAGGACTTATAGTTCTGCATGAACTGTCCCAGGTGTAAAAGCCCTAATCATAAAAAGAACGGAAAAATAAGTGAACGCCAACGATACCAATGTCATGATTGTGGATATAACTATTCAGTAGAGCTCAAATCAACTGCAAGCTCTGCTTTTGTTAAACGGCAGGCTTTGCAACTCTATCTGGAGGGATTAGGATTTCGTTCAATAGGACGTATATTAGGGGTCAGCCATGTTTCTGTACAAAATTGGATAAAGAAATATGGTAAGGATATGGAGGACTTGAAGAGTGAAAATGAGATAAATATCGTTGAATTTGATGAGATGCACACCTACATCGGGAACAAAAAAAATACTGCTGGATCTGGATTGCTGTTGATAGAGTTGGGAAAAAGTTCATCGACTGCTCTTTTGGTAGCAGAGGAACGGAAACCGGACAACAACTTTGGGAAAAGTTAGAGAGGAAGAAGATAGGCGAAGTGATGACTGATCACTGGAAGGCATATGCAGAGTTTCTTCCAGAAACTATTCATACTCAATCCAAAGCTGAAACATATACTGTTGAAGGATATAACAGCATATTGAGACACTTTCTGGCAAGATTGAGAAGAAAGTCCAAGTGTTATACAAAGAGTATTGAAATGCTGAAGTATTCTGTTATCCTCTTAATGAAATATAGAAATAAAGAGTTAGCGATGTTTAATTAACAATGCCAAAATAAAATATATCTGTAATTTTCTCTTTGCATCATGTTATCGAATTTACCAAATTATATGTACTATATACAAGCGCAAGTCCAACAGGGATCAGCAGTGAAAAAAAAGCATTTTTTACCGATATTTTTCTAGCATATGAAGTCGCAAAAATCCAAATATTTGCACTCCACAAAGCACACAGAATTCCTACAAACTGATATATCCATAATAATGGATTATGCGAAATCAACTGATCGATGCTTTGTTGCATTAACTGTGAATTTTGTGTCGAGACATCTATTGAGGGTAGTATCAAATACAATACCAATAACCCAATAAATGCTGCAAAGGCCTTTGGAATATACCCATAACCAACAAATTCTATTGTTCTTTTAAACGAACCACTCGAGTTAAAACGACTTGAAATAACATAAATGATACCCGAAAAAATCAACCAGAACGAAAATGATGCAATTATGCCTACGATTGTACCAACTGCTAAACCTGGAACCATATACGTTGATATCTCAGATGGAAGCATAGTCATGACTTTTTTCATTACTAGCATACTTGATATTACAGCAATAATACTGTTAATCAATACAATAAAAAATGGTTCCTTTAAGCTTACTTTTTCATTAGTCTTCTTTCTGAAAAAATCATTCGGATCAAGCAGAACACCTTTTATATCCAACATTGTTTATGTATCTCCTTTATAGAAAGCAGCGTAAACATTTCAATGAGTTGTAGTTCAATCTGATATTTCTATCAAATGTTTAGCCAATTCAATTCCTGTTTCAGATATTTGATAAAATTTCAATCCATTGTCCTCGATCACTGAAATTATCCCAAGATGAAGCAGTGAGCTTGAGCAATTATAACGAGTCTTAACCCCTTTAATAGCTCCAATTACATTGATTGGATTCGCATTTACACGACGAGCAATCTCAGCAGGATACGATGATAGAGGATAAATATCATACAAATATAATAGAATAGATTTCCTAACTTCACTTCTCATTAAAGAACGGATTAGCTTCGGATCACAATCCTTTATTTGCCTGTCTAAAATAACTTCTTGTTCCACTATTTACACCCTTTAATATCTTTTCTTGTATATGGGTGCTCGCAGATCTAAAGGATATTAATGCACAATTAGATTCCAACACCACCACCGTTAGTCTCCACGAGTTTACCACAATTTAATATATTTTAGCATTAATGCCAGATTAATCTCACATAATCCTCCATTCCCATCTTATTATGATTTTACAACTAACACAGTAGATTAGTTTGTGTATGCCCATAACGTGAAGTCTTACCTTAAACAATTAATTATATTATTTTATATGTTTAACAGAAAGGTAAGCTGTTGTAAAGTATTTAAGATTATCCAAATATATCGTAATCAATATATAAAAAAATGCATGTCTACATATCTACTTGTATATTAAGTTACATCCATTCTAGACTACGTACATACACATTGTTATTTTATATACAATGATTCTCCATGACTTATTGCTAATTAGCTCAACATTTAAACATACGGAGGTGAAAATATATGGTATTAATGGCAGCTGCGTCTGTTGTCAGTATACTTGCACAGGTTGGTATATACCATCCCCCTAACTGGTTAGTTTGGGCAATACTTGCTGCAGGCACTGCAAGCGTAGTTATATCAATACTCGTAACAGCTGGCTATGCAACAATTCCAGCAAGTGTAGCTTGGGCATTGGTTGGTGCTAATTCGTTCTCACTCTAATGCTTAAATCAATCAACATATAAGGTGTGCGCACACCACAACATAATCACTAATTATATTTCGAAACAGGATACTTTTAACGATTAAATCATTTTTTTACTATTTTTATAACTTCAATTGCGTTAACTGTTAATTTTGAAAAATGATCTCGTTTCACAACTTTTTATTTACTCGTGCTTCTTCTGCTCTCCACGAAAATAATCTTTTGTTGAGTATTTTAGAGGATACCTAAATATCACATATTATAGAAAAAAATAAACATACCTACACATATACTTATATATAAAGTTACACATACTTTAGATAACTTACATGCACATTGTCATTTTATATAGAATGATCTCCATGATTTGTTGCTAATTAGCTCAACATTCAAACATGTGGAGGTGAAAAATATATGGTGTTAATGGCAGCTGCGTCTGTTGTCGGTATACTTGCACAAGTTGGTATATACCATCCACCTAACTGGTTGGTTTGGGCTATACTTGCTGCTGGTACTGCAAGCGTAGTTATATCAATACTTGTAACAGCTGGCTATGCAACAATTCCAGCAAGTGTAGCTTGGGCATTGGTTGGTGCAGACACATTCTCACTCTAATGCTTAGATCAATCAACATATAAGGTGTGCGCACACTACAAAATAGTACTTTAAGTCAAGATTGTGATAATATGCTAGAGAATAGTTCAAAGAACATGCAGAATATTGGTTTGCTTTTAGTATCAATTGGATCTTTGATTGTTATAATCGCAAGTTTCTTTAACCTATCAATATACTTGACAGTTATAGGAGTCATCGTATTTCTAATTGGAATTTTCTACTTCGGTAAATTCCACATTTCAAAGAAGCAGAAAAACACTAGTAATTAAATTATAATATCATGGCAATATTGTCGTTAGCGAGGAGAAACAAAAGCCTTCTATGGGCTTCATTTGGAACATTTCTTTTAGGAACTATTGTTGCCATCTTTTCTTTGTATCATTTCTCGGATACACAAAACACAAGTTATGTCAATGAAATGTTTACTCCGGGAAATGATCATTTAACAACGATCATGTTAATTCAGAGAAATGGACTCGTACTTTTGTATCTGCTTTTTGGGTCTATTTTTCTTGGATCGATAACAGTACTAAACTTGTTTACAAATGGATTGATATTTGGAGCAGCTACAGCAAGTGCATTTCAGTATTATTCAATTACAAAAGCTATGGCACTTATAATTCCTCATGCATTATTCGAACTACCTGCAATGTGGATTGCAGGAGCTGCAGGTTTTAAAATACCTTGTGAACTCATACGGTATATCACAAACAAAAAAGAGTATTTTCTGAATAGAAACGAAATTACAGATTTTCTTTTGCTCGCAGGAACTTCATTTGCTCTTGTTGTTGTAGCTGCTTTCATCGAAGCGAACGTGACACAAAAAATTGCAGAAATACTCTTTGCATAAGAACCAATAGAAAAGATGCTTGAATAACCTGTGTCGATCATGAGAAAAATATAGTAGTGCTGAATATGTTGGTATGGAAATGCAAACGAACACAATAATGCAATATGCATAAAAAAATAAAATGTGGATTTTTTATTTTGGGAATATATAAGGCATCAACAAATCAGCAACATGATTGAAAATCATAATCAGTAAGATAAAGAAATTGAAAGTAAACTCTTTTGATCTTTGTGTTTCAGCAAGCCGACTTCTTGATATAAAGTATATCAAGAATATGAGAATATATCCTCCAGCCAAATTAACATCGCTGATTAGTATGTACCGCGGTGATATGATGACTATTACAGCATACCATAATATCATGCCAATTACATTGCTCATAATACTGATCTTATCATCTATCTTTTTGTTGGAGTCAATAACGTTCTTTGATAAAAGGTAGTGACACGATGCTAAAGAGAATGCTATCGGACCATACATAATCCAATCAGATATTGGAGTGGTTTTTTCTACAGACATAAGCATTGAAAAAGACCAGATCAGAAAAACACCGAATCCTACTATATATCCTAACAATTCCTTTGATTCCAGATTAGTTCTCGACATTTGCTTCTCCTGATATGTGACAGTTCAGGCTGTGGCCACAATTCACTAGTAGTATGGAAGTAGCTACTCATTGGATATATTTATGCAATGTGCTTAGGGGGAGAGAAAATGCAACCAACAGTAAAAGATGATGAGAATTTGAACGATGAATGTCTGCGTACATTAGAGATAGTAGGAAAAACATTGGTACTTACTCCTATTATCATAGCTTTACCATCATTAGCATACGCAATAATTACCGGAAAGAACCTTGTATCACCTGGCCCAGATGCTGGATATAGCGCAGGCCTGATGATATCTGCAGGGATATTTCTATTGATATACGTGTCTTACAAAACAATTCGAAAATAAACTGCACCTATTAAGAAAATAACTACCATAAACGCTTTCGGAGTACTATAGATGAGAACACTGTTCAAAGTGATGATCATATTTTTTCTTGTATCAGTAATCGGTTTTTTTGTAATATCTTCATGGATAGAGGACAGAAACCAGGAAATATATAACCAAAGCTACCAGAGTAATTATGGATATACAGTTGAGATATCGCCCAATGCTACCCTAAAAAATATGACTCTTTATCTACCACTCATGGCTCTGAATAATATCTCTGCTATTGGAGAAGATATTATCAAAAACAACTTCAATAACAATGATAACTCATGGAATTATTCCCTTATAGAAACAGAACATGGGCTTATGCTTTCCATGAAGACCGATAAAATAAATCCCACGCTCCATTCCCGTTCAACAATGATTTTCCCAAACCGTACCATCGATACATTGGACCCCCTCATTAATGATCTGGTACTACGTCCAAAATACAATGTCAAACCCACAAATGACGAAGGGTATTCTTTCAGAAAGCAGTATGATTATGAAAGTATTCTATATGCAGAATACGAAACATCTCCTAATGCAATTGTAGATATCACAATTATGGCAGATGGTTACAATGAATGGTGGATCATGGGATGTCAAGAGAACGATTATTCGGATTGGATGAACGTCAAATTATTAGGGCCTCAAAAAGGATGGACAAAAGTTGACGGGTTTCTTGGAAGTGGAGGCGGTGTATACAGGGATACGTAGTTAGTAGTACGAAATCCCTATAGACTTTTTTTGTTTAGATAGTATTGTTATCTAATGAATCAAAAATAATAATATCTCGGCTGACTCTGAAAAAATAATCATATTTAAAGCTAATGTTGATGTCCTTCTAAGAAAAAACAATACATTGTATCAATAAAAACAGTCTTGTTCTGTAGACTTGTCCTCATGATATGGTTTTATCATTATTTTCATTTCACTTCCTTTTCAATAAAACCGAATTGAGATAATATAAAAACAAGGATATAGTGAAACTGTTCTTATCCGTTCGGGTAGTGGCCATAATAGTTTAATAAGATCGATGATTACAATCATTTATCACATTTAGATAATGTGAGAGGGATCCGAACTAAACTTTCAGAGTCGATTCGGATCCCAGATTGCCCAAAGGCAAGACAATATTGGTTTTACTTGTGTATAATCATTGCTGTCCTGCCTCTGGAGTAAAGAACAAGAGGTAGAAAATGAAAATAAACAGTTTAGTAAAATTAGGACTAATGATGCTTGTTCTGCTCGTCGCTACTGGAGCAGCATCAGCATCAGGTGGGTCCTCGTACAGCACAGCAACATCAATATCTGTTCCAAATGGAGATATTGATATTTGGAGTGGGACCTGTAAGAGTGCAGGGGATTGGTATAAATTTACTGTCACTACAGGTGATAGTTGTTACATAGACCTCCAGAACACTTTTTATACAGCTGGTGGATCCATGTATTTATACAAAACTAGTACCAATATTGATGCAAGGGTTGCACATCCAACAGTTGATCATTATGCAAATCAATTGTCAAGTTCTACTCCTCCTCGCATCAAAATTACAAAAGGAACACAATCGTCATATCAATTCATAGCTGGAAGAAACTTTGTGTACTGATAATTAGAGAAGAGAACCTTCTCTAATTTAATTTTTTAAAAATAATGATCAAATAAATAACAGAACAATTCCCCTAAAAATATCATTATTAACAAACTTCCATAAAAGCACACAAGGGTACAATATTATGAATTATTTACGACTCAGATAAAATAATAAGGACTACTGAATAACATGAATCTGAATATTAAGAATTGTATAGTAATAGCACAAAAGGAATTTGCTGATGATTTGTGGAGTACTAGATTCCTTTTACTCCTTTCAATTTTTACGTTAATTTTATTTTCTTTCAGTTATCACAACAATGCTGAAAATACAAATTTTCTTGATATGGGATTTGTCGATGTAGCTCAAATAATTGCTGTTTTTTTACCTCTTTTTGGAATAACTCTCGGCTTTGACCGAATTGTTAAGGAAAAAAGAAATGCATCTCTAAATGTACTTTTAACGCAACCAGTATATAGAGATAGTATTATTGCCGGAAAAGTATTAGGTGCAATGATAACTCTTATACTAATTGTATTCATTTCGATGATAGCATCCATTGGAACAATGATATTGATTTCTGGTGTTCAGATAACCTCCGAGGAATTAAACAGGATCTTTTTATTTGCAATAATTAACTATCTTTATCTATCCGTTTTCCTCATGCTAGGAATATTCATTTCAACAATATCAAAAGATTCTATTAATTCTCTCAGTTATGGCATTTGTATTTGGTTGATATTATGTGTGGTATTTGGTAGCTTTGCCTTAGTCATTTCAACAATGTTCACAGGCCAATCTCTACTTGACCTCGGTAATAATGAACAAGCTATGGACCTTAATGCCCAACTTCAGAAATTAACTCCTGTACATTATTATTCTGAACTTGTAATCGGACACCCTTGTATGACTTGGGGAGGTTTTTCGAAAAATGATCTGGATAGTATTCGTGGAATATTTGATGCAAATTATACGATTGGACAGTGGTTAAAAGAGTACATTACTGATATTATAGTCCTGATATCAACGATTATAACTCTTTTCATCATGTCATTTGTATCTTTTTTGAAACAAGACATTACCAATTGAGGGAAAAAACATGAGCAGACACAATCAAAGTAAAAAAATTAATTTAAAAAACATATTTCAGATAGCTCATAAAGAGTTCGCAGATCTTGTATCCAGCCCTTTATTTCTTATGTTCATAGTAACTTACACTCTAATCATTCTTGCTTTCTCATTCCGAAGTGTGTACTTAATTGAAACCAGAGGAAACTTAACTATAATGTCTGGTTTGATGGGAATTATACAGCAAATTGGATGGTTTGTGCCTCTTATAGGAATTACACTTGGATTCGACGCAATAATAAAGGAAAGAAAATCAGGATCTTTTAATGTACTTTTAACCCATCCTGTCTTTCGAGACAATATAATCGTAGGAAAAATTATTGGGATAATTGGAGCACTTCTAACTGTTATCTTTTTCTCAACAATAGTTCCTGTAGGAACTATTCTAGTTTATACGGGTACAAATATAAGCTATCTGGAAATTCTCAGGATCCTTATCTTTATTGTTCTAACTTTTTTGTATGCACTTATATTTGCAGAAATTGCAATATTCATATCGGTACATGCTAAAGAATCAGAAGATTCACTTGTTTATAATATCCTGATATGGTTATTGATTTGCATTGTGTCTGGATCCATAATTCTTTCAATTACTTCTGCATCTACAGGCCAAACCGACATACCTGACTCAGCATATAAGCTAATATCTTTTACTCCACTTCACCATTACAGTGAAGTATCACTTGGTGAAATCGATCTCAGCTGGGGAGGGATTAACATTGAACCAAATATCAGAGGTATTTTTGATACCGGTTTCTTACTTGGTCAGTGGTTCAATGAATTTTGGCTAAACATTTTATATTTGCTTCTAACCCCTATCGTACTATTGGTTTTATGTTTTATTTCATTTTTAAGAAAAGACATGACTCTATGATATTTTATATTCTCATATGGTGATTCAAATGTTCAAAATGAAAACAATTCAAATCATACTACTCATTGCTTTAGCCTGTATCTCTTTTCAGCCACTTGCTGCAGGCACCAGCATCAAACAAATGAATACGACGATCATAGCTGACCTGAATCAGACAATAGATAAGGATATAAGAGGTCTTGTTGATACTGATCGCCTTGAAATTGAATTTGGTCCTTATTATAATGTCATCTGGAGCCCTGATGAGAAACATGCATTAATTAACGTAAAGCTTTATGTTTGTCCAAAAGGAAAAGGAGATACTCAGTCAGGATATATTTCTGCACTTTATATTGCAGGTAAAGACTTCTCAAACATCTCACGCATTGCATGGACAGAGTTTACAACTACTGAATATGGAAAGATAATTGAATCGCCTTCCTGGAGTCAATCTGGGGATTTTTTTGCATATGAAGAATTAACTGAAGGGAAAATGTACACGGTAAAATCAGCTCAGCTTTTCGTTGTATCAACTGAAATGCAACAAGTTCAACAAATCGAAATGGATAACAAGATGCTTCGCAATTATAACTATCCATTAAATTATAAGTGGTCTCCTGTTGAAGAAATGCTTGCTGTACCTGCTCCTGGGAAACTGGTTATCTATGATCCTGTCAAAGAAAATAACCTTACCTTTGATATTGATAATGACATCTCTAATATTGATCATCTTGAATGGTCTCCAAATGGTAAAAATATCGCTTTTTTGGAAGGGTATAAAAATATTGTAAATATAGACATTGATCAAAAAGAACGCTATTTAATGTATTCAGTTGAAAATATCGGAATGTATGATACAGTATGGAGTCCAGACAGTCAAAAACTTGTGTTCTATACTTTGAATGAAACAGATGAAAATAGCGAAAATGGTTATGATATTTACGTCATGGATAAAAATACAAACACTACTGAAAAAATAAATCAAAAAAGAGGTATATATTCAGTATTAAACTGGTATCCTGACAGTGAAAGACTGTTAGTGGCCGATTTAGTGGCCGATGACTCAATTGGATCGAGTAAACTTTGTTCTATTTCAATTACCGGAAATCAGAAGGTCCTGTTAGATGGTATAGAAGTAGTCGAAGTTCATTTAGGTCCTGATGATTATATATCAGTATTAGATACCAGTACCTCTAAATTAGTTATATTTAATGATTCATATAAGCAGGATTTCTCAAATGTAACAGGAAGTTCATGGATCAATGTTGATCTTATGTTCACTACTAATAGCAAAACATCTATCTTGAATACGAGTACGAACACAATATGGGAGATCCCAAGATCTGCAATTTATCCTTATATGATTAGTGTCTCTCCTCAGGAACATTTCATTGCAATCAATAATACGATCCTTGAAATGAACTATGGAAACAATCCAGGAATAATTGCCAGGGATCAGAAAAATGATTCAGCATCTCAAGTAACTGTACTCAACAGCAGTAACAACCAAGAGCAAAAAGTAAATAATACAGCTGCTTCTCAGGCTCCTGGTTTTTCTGCAATCTTAGGATTTGTTGTATTTGTTGTTGCTATGGCATATGTGCATATCAAAAAACGATGAGTAGATAGAAATGTAAATTGACAAATATGCATATTATCATGCTTGACCAGACCAGTTCTGGATTATCCAGAACTATTATTTTTAATAATCGGTGACAGAATGAACAATAAATGGTGTATTATTCTAATGATCTTCCTATTTGTAGGAGTAACAACAGCAGTGCCGGTTTCCGGAAATATCAGTTCGCTTCAATTGATTAACTTAACTCATTCAGAGAATGGCTTCGTAATACATTCTCCCGAGTGGAGTTCAGATGGAAGATACTTGATTTTTGGGTCATTCAATCAGATATCCATGGCGGAATCCATTAACAAACACTACCTATTAGATTTCCAAAATCGAACATTTGGAGAGATCAACTATGGTATAACCGAAGAAGAAAGCAATTATATGTCACCGGGAATTAGCTGGATTCCAGGCAATAATAAAACATATTTCTCCGTATCAAAAAGGGGTGGCCGTGGTGAGTTTGGAGGAAACACTGTAATTTGCAATCCGGATGGTACTAATATGAGAACAATAGGTTCTTCTGATACTACTACTCTATCTGATGTAATATCTCATCTTGGTAGAGAAATTGTATACAGGGACCTTACTTGTAGTCCAGATAATCAAAAATTAACTTTCAAATATGAAGATTCAGAAAACTATTTTGGCAATATCTGGATAGAGAACCTGGATGGAACTGAAGCATTCGAACTGCAGACAAATGCAAATACACTTATGTGGTGTAATTCAACAGTTGTCATTTGTCAATTACAAAATGGAAGCATAATTGTCAAAGACATCAATGGAAATAATATCAGGACACTTACTTCGCCTAATAAAGGAGAAGAATATAGTCTCTCCTCGATAAGCCCTGATCGGAAAAAAATAGTCACCGGTTCAAGATCAGAAAATGAAGATGAATATCAATCTTATCTTTCTAATATTGATGGGTCAGAACCATTGAAAATTGACCAATCAAATCTTGAGTTATTTAGTGATACACAACTTCAATTTGGTATCTGGCAGCCAAATGGCTCTGATATGCTATTGAATGAGAATGGAGATCTATACATATTAGAGGGCAATGATAACAAAAAACGTCTATTATATGAAGGCAATGCAACTCATCCGCAATGGTTTCCTGATGGCAACAAGATCCTTTTCATTGAAAATGAGAATCAGCTCTATTCTATAGATCTCGATGGAACAAATCTTCTACATATTACAGATATCGGATTGACAACGCATTACATCTGGGAGGTATATGAATTTAAGCAGATATCGATTAGTCCATCCGGAAGAACGATCGCATTTACTTCTGCGATCAGTGAGGACGGTAAAACTATTGATCGTGAACCTTCGATCGAATCTCGAAAACTCATTGAAGCACCACTTTTTACTATTAACTCTGATGGAACTAACCTCACTCAAATAACTCCGGCTGTAAAAGGTAGATATGATTTTGTAGAAGGATGGAGCCCGGACAGCAAGATACTTACAGCAACCACTACGCATTTCAAAAGTGATGAAACCATACATGGTAGTTCCTATCTCATTTCATTGGATGGTACGAATTTAACTGATGGCTGGAAAGAAATGCCTGTAAGTGAAATACTTGGCAATGAGAATAAAGTCCAGTCCAACAATAGCAGTCAGGCCAGTGTAAAAACCATCGGAAACAAAGACGAGGCCAACAATAAAAACACACCCCATTCGCCTGCATTTCAGCTGACAGACCTATTTTTTTGTATTGTATGCATATGCTTACTAAAACGGAGGAAATGATCAGATAGTTTAGAGAAGTCTGGATGAATCTCATAAAAGCATTGAGCAGACTGAAATCAATTGTTTTTTAGAGAACAGTTCATTCAATGGCCATAATGGATAAATAAAATGCAAACGAATTAGAATGAAACACATTGAAATGATTTAAGTAAAGGTGGAAGATATCAAATGGGGGATTTAATGAAAAGTAGAATAGAAAGTTGCCTGGTAAAAAAATCGATCCCTCATATTAGAAAAATGATCTCTAAACCCATATCAGCAAATTATCTGTTTTATTTTATCAACAGATCGTTTGCACAAAAATGCAATGCAGTTATGAGGAAATAGAATGAAGTTAAATACTGAGAACATATTAACATTAGCCCAGAAAGAGTTTGCTGATAATGTATACAGCACACGATTCCGAGTACTGCTTGCATTAGTAATAATGATTCTTTTATCCGGTAGTATCAGTGATGTAGAAAACCAATCCAATATCTTCGAAGAGGGTTCATTTATTACTGTATATACAATGGGTACATTCTTGCCCATTTTAGGACTTGCCCTTGGATATGATGCAATCGTTAAAGAAAGAGTATCTGATTCTTTGAATACGCTTCTGACACACCCTGTATTTCGGGATAACATTATTCTAGGCAAGGTCACAGGAGGTTTGCTAACACTTGCTTTAGTGATCATCCTGTCGATCATATCTTCAATCGGAGTGACCCTTGTACTGACAGGGATCCCGGTCAGCATGACAGAGATCAATCGAATAATGATATTTTCCTTCGTTTCTTTCATTTACATATCAGTGTTTTTCGCTCTAGGAGTGCTTTTCTCAGTAATATTTAATAATCCTGCAAAGTCATTTATCACTGGTATAGTTTTATGGGCAGTATTTATCCTTGCATTCGGACAGATAACTGCATTAATAGCTTCTGTTACGACAGGTGAAGTTCTTTACAGCGAAAATGAGGAGCATGCTCAGATAGTAGACCAGAAATTACAGTATCTATCTCCGTTAAATCATTATTACCAGGCAGTAGCTGGAATTAGCATCTCGTATGATGAAGAAGATCTAAAGACCAGTGCAGGATTATTCGATATGAGTCACTCATTAGGACAATGGTTGAATGACTATTGGACAAATATTGTATCACTTATAGTAGCACCCTTTTTGCTCATCATATCATCTCTTTTGATCTTTATAAAACAGGATATAACGAGGGGATAAAGCATGAATGTAATTTTCCGAAATGCAATGACAATAGCCCAAAAGGAATTTGCAGATAACCTTTGGAGTCCCATATTCTTAATCCTATTAGCATCATTCAGCCTGATCTCCATAGCTTCCTGTTATCAGTATGGAGTTATTGCAACAAATTTTGTAGGAATGATGGACAGCCTTATGCCAGGAATCTTGCGAGGTCTGTTCTTTTTTACTTCTACCTTGTCACAATTCATACCGCTATTTGGCATCGCTTTAAGCTTTGATACACTTCTGCGAGAAGAGAAGTCAGGTTCTATGAACGTGCTTTTAACTCATCCTGTCTACAGGGATAACATTATAACAGGAAAGATACTGGGAGCCATGATGTCATTATTACTTGTAATTGCAGTATCAATGGCATTATCCATTGGAACCCTGCTCATGTTCATCGGTGAAGAGATAACATTATTTGAGATCTCACGAATTGCCCTGTATTTCATTCTTGCATACCTGTACTCTGTCATCTTCCTGGGATCCGGACTATTTATCTCGATAATTGCAAAGAACACGTCAGACTCACTTATCTATAACATAGTGGTCTGGCTGTTCTTTACTATCGCATATTCTGATATCATAAGAGCTATACTGTATGTTTTTGGTATCCAGATCGTAGATGCAGACGGGAATTTATCAGTTATCTTTCAACAGTTATTAGGGATAGCACCAGCGTATCATTATCAGCAATTGGTCAATGGACTCTTTGATGTCGGCCAGACCATTCCATATGTGCTTTCTAACTTCTGGATGGACCTTACAATATTAGTTGTAGTTCCGATGGTTCTGCTTGTTCTATCATTCATAGCATTTCTGAGGAAGGATATTACATTATGATAAAACGGTTTAGGGAGCAAACATAGCATGTCAATGAGATCAGAGAGATAAAATTATGAAAAGATCATACATACTTTCTTTTGCTGCTGTCATAATTGCACTGATCATTATCAGCTGCATTGCTATGCCCTTTATATTCATTGGAAAGCCAGAACCTCTTTTTTCAATGAAAAATAAAGATACAATTTCTCATCAGGTCATGGTTGAAATATCGGATCCTAAAAACAATTCAATATTCAAAGAAGTATACGTAATGGATCCTGATTCTGAGATATCTCAATCAAAATCTGCATGGTTAATGTTACAGCTCTATTTCCCTCCGGGAAATAGCAAAGATATCACAATACAAGTGACAGTAGATAATGATCTCACTGAAAAAATTCAAACCGGTTTGCAATTGTGGAGCATGTTCGATATAACATTGTTTGATGAACACGAAGAATCAGACATTTCTCTGGGAGTAATAGCAGTTTGAGTTAACAGCGATCTTACAAATCCTTCAGTAAAAAGTGGTGCAATGAAAAATACAAAATTTCTCATCAAAATTACAGGAATTGCTCTGATATTCATTCTGATGGCAATTACTTGTGTCAATGCAGATTATTCATCAGTAGCAGTAATTAACCAGATTACTGGAAAAGTTGTCTATCCCGGAGATACAATTGAATTTCCCATAACTGTAGAAAGCTGCTATAATGATAGTGACGATGCATGGTGCAATCTGGTTGTAAAAGATATACCTCAAGGATGGAGTGCGGGGTTCTATGAGGACAATGATCAGATTACGAATTTATTATTCCCTGAAGATAACAATGAGCCTGAAGAGATTGTATTGAGAGTTAATGTTCCTTCAAATACATCAAGTGGTGCTTATTCTATATGGGCTGAGTTCAAACCTGATGATGGCGACACAATTTCCAGAGAATTTACTGTTACAGTAGATACCAACGCTGAGCCAAATCTGGATCTTTATTCGACTACTCCCGGTATGGAAACACGTTCAACTGATACCGTAGAGTACATTGCAACTCTTGTTAACAAATATGACCATCGAGTAACTGTTTCCTTAAACGCAATCGGAAAGCCGGAAGACTGGAGCATTCAGTTCCTTCAGGAAGTAGATGATGAAGATTACAGACAGACAAAATTATCAGTTGCTGCTGATTCTGAACAGCAGTTCATTGTAAAGGTCAAACCATCACAAAATGCAACTGATGGAATATATCCCTTTGAGATCCAGGCCATACCGGAAAATGGAAAAAATGGTGTTTCAATGGGACTTGACCTTACCATCAACAATGGTCTGGAAGAAGAAGAAATGCTTACTATATCACAGAGTACGAGTAGCATTGCTCTTAATCCGGGTTCCTCGAAGGAGATCTATGTTACCTTAAGAAACTCAGGAGATGAAACACTCAATAACGTGGAGCTGAAAGTACAGGATGTAACAGGACTTACAACTGAAGTCAGAAGTTTTGGCACTATAGATGAACTTGAAGCAGGAGAATCCTGGGATACATCTATCGAAATAACAGCCAGAGCCGATGCAAGTCCGGGAACGAAAGAGCTGCTTATGCGAGCAGTTAGTGATGAGGCCCAGAGTAAGGATGGTTCTGTAGAAGTGACAATTGAAAAATCCAGCAGTAGCGGATTTATAGGGATTGGGTTAGTAGCAGCTGCTATTGTTTTATTGTTAATAGTAATTTCAAAATTCGGAAGGAGATAATTATGGATAACGTGGTAGCAAATGAGAACGTAATAGAGCTTAAAGGCCTTACAAAGAAGTTTGGGAAACATAACGAGAGTACTGCTGTGAACGCTCTTAACCTTGAAGTAAGAAAAGGTGAAGTATTCGGGTTTGTAGGACCTAATGGTGCGGGCAAGACCACTACGATGAAGATGATGATCGGATTACTTGAACCAACTTCAGGTAGCGGAAAAGTCGCAGGATTTGATATTGTAAGGGAAGTGATCAATATCCGTGAAGCTACAGGTGTACTTCCTGAACCTGCTGGTTTTTACGACCATCTGACAGCCAGACAGAACCTGAGGTTCTATGCCAAGTTATACGATATTGAACCTGAGGTGAGGGAAAAAAGGATAGTTGACCTGCTGAACCTTGTAGGTCTGGAAAAGGCCATTGATCAGAAGATCGGAGGTTTTTCCACAGGTATGCGGAAGAGATTTGGTCTTGCCCAGGCTTTGATCAATGAGCCATCCATCCTGTTCCTTGACGAACCTACAAGCGGTATTGATCCTCTTGGTGCTCAGATGATGAGAGATCTCATTAAAGATTTAAATCAGAATAAAGGAGTTACTGTCTTTTTGAGTTCACACTCCATGGAGGAAGTAGAAGAGATCTGTGACCGAATAGCAATAGTAGCAAGAGGCAAATTGCTTGCTGTAGGCTCTGTGGAAGAACTACGGGCTATTGTAAAGGAAAAGGAAGGAGTGAACTATCTCCTTGAAGTGCAGGATATACCGTTATCTGCAACAATTGATGCTATAAGGAGTATAGATGGAGTGCAGATCACTAATACACAGGATAGCACGTTGCATATACACACAAATAACATGCCACGCGGCGAGATTGCAAAAAGTGTAAAGAACGCAGGTGGAACTATCTCAATGTTCGAAGAAGAGGAAATGAATCTGCAGAAGCTATTCCTTAAGATCATCGAAGGAGTTCAAGTGTAAATTATTATTTTCACTTTTTTACAAATCGATAACATTAATTATTAATTCGAAAAAGTGGCCATAATACATAAATGAAATTTAGTTGTATTACAATATAGCACATCATGAATATATGTGCTCGGGATTGAACTAAACATTCAGAGTCGATTCAAACCCTAGTGGCCCAAAGGCATAGAGATATTGGCTTTACAAAATTAAAATCCATATTTCAACGCCTCTGGAGTAAAGAACAAGAGGTAAACAATGAGAAATCGGTTAAGAAATATGCTGGTTATAGGAACGCTGTTGATTTGTACATTGTTTGTAGTTACAGCAAGTGCAGAATCAATAGAAAAGACAGCAGATATAAGCACAAAAGAAAAAGAAATAGCTTCACACGCTTCGAATAATTCATCTTCATACGCAGATCTCAAAGAAGCAGAGAACATACGAATGCAGATTGAGAAGGAAATGGAGTCACAGATAACTGCTTCCGTAGAAAAAGCAATTAACGATAGCAAAAACACTAAATCTCTCTCTGGAACTCTTGCTACTAATACCGTTACTCTTGGCACTGATAAAACATTCTATAGCGCAAATACTGGTTCCAGTGGAAAATCAAAGTGGGGAGTAGCTCCGATATTATATGGATCTGGATATACTACCAGTTCAAACAAAGCTACTGGTGCAACAGTCGTTGGTCCCGGAGGATATGGAGGAGGAGGAGCATGGTCATGGGTAGGAACTTCTTTCTATGTTAGCGGCACTGGAAGCAGAACTGCAAACATAAGAATGAATGGATATATTGAAGGATTGACCTCTGCAGCTGCTGGAGGCTCAAGTAGCTCGAAAGTTCATCTTATATTAAAAGATTCAACTACTGGAACGGAATATTCTACTGAGATATATAGTGAATCAGCTGGTGGTCTTGGATGGTATGAAGTTGGAGAAAGTTTCAATAAAGGATTAGCCGTAAATATACAGGGTGGCCACAATTATATTGCTTACCTAAAAGTACAAACAAGTGCTTCAGTATATGGAGCTGGAGAAGCTGGATCAGACTTTGGACCACAAGATGGAGATAGCGGAGGATATACAAAATACTCGAATGTTAAAATAGACTTTTAAAAACACTTTCCTTTTTTTTTTTCAAATAAAAGATAAGGTGATTAGTTGGAAGAAGATTATTTACATGCTTTAGAAGTTATAGGAAAAATCTTGTTACTTACGCCTATCATTATAGCTTTGCCGATTTTATTGTATGGAATATTTACAGAAACAAATGTTGGAATGGATGACAGTGTTGCTGGATATAGCGCAGGGCTAATGATGTCTGCAGGATTTTTCATTTTAATATACGTATCATACCAAATTATTCGTAAAAGAGGAAAATAGAAGCATGTCATTGTTCGAAAAAGTGGCCAAAATTCCTTAATATGATCAATACTATTATTAATATCAGAAGCAAGACATTGTTTTTGATCCTGTTACTGATACATATCTTGCTTCCGATCTAATTATCTATAATGTAATTACTTACATTTTTTGTGATATTCACAATAAAACAACAACAATACGTTGAAAATACAAAAGATATAAATATATAGAACATATTAAGATATTTGCAATTGCAGAATCCAACCACAACGATTTTGCAGATGTCGCTCCCCCTCCTCCGCAAAAGGGAGGGGGTCTCCTTTAAACTCACTTTTTTATCAGCAAGTCACTTTGACTGAGATATTCTGATATAAGGAATACCAACATACACCTCTAGTACAGAATGTCAGTAGTAATTGATTAGAATTTTAGAGCACTCAAAAGGATTGAGAAAAAAAGATTTTTTTGCATAGGTGAGTGCCCCGACAGTAACATGTTATAAATAGAGTTTCTAATATTTGAAGATCACGCTTATATTCTAACGTTTCCTATAGATTCTAAATAGAAAAATATAATATCAATATACTAAAAAATCTAAAGTCAACTTAGAGAAGTAAATATATAAAAAAACAAACAAATACACTAACAAAAAATAATGGAATAAAACTATGGGACGATGGAGAGAAATAGAGAATCATGAGGATTTTTCAAAGCTACGCCATTTTCTCAAAGATCACTCACTATTAACTGGAAAAGAAATAGAAGTCCTTCTTGAGATCAAAAAATATCGTGAAGAAAAAGGAACTTGGAAAAGCAGACCAAGGGGAATGTACTCCGAAGTTGCTAAGAGAATGAACTTGTATTATCCACAAACAAAAATCGTAAAAGGAACTCTAATTACAGTAAACGTACCATATGCTGCATATATAAAAGAAACAGAAAAGCAAATTACTCAAAAAATAGTCAATGCTTACTTCTCTCTCCATCTAATATACAAATTCAATCTACTACCCGTTACCTTAAATGACATCAATCAGCTGATAGAAACTAACAAGAATGAATTCCAGAATGCTATTGCACATACCCGAAATAAACTATCTGACATTACAGATAACATTGTAATGGATCTGATAGAAACAATATTCGACATTGGAAATAATAACATCAGAAAGACAAGTGAAATACCCAATGAAATACACGAAATCTCTGCCAATATCAACAATCCAAAAGATTACACATATTTGCAGAAACTCTTGAAAAAACATTCTATCTTTACTGAGAAAGAAGTTGAAATACTGATTGAGATCAATAAATTCAGGAATCTAAACGAAGAATACCGAAACAAAAAACGAGGAATATACGCTGGTGTTGCGAAACAGATGGAATTATACCTTCCTCAAAAAGAAATATCAAAAACAACTACAAAGAATATTCCATATGCAGCTTTTATCAAGTCAATCGAAAAAAGAATAATCGACAGAATTACCCGTGCTTTCTTCTCCTTCTATCTTTTATATAGATTAAGTCTTCTACCAGTAATCCTAAAAGAAATGGAAAGAATGATTAATGCTAACAAGAAAGATTTCCAGAACGCAGTTTTCCAAACCAGAAATGTTCTTTTCTATATTGATCAGAAAGAAGTTATAGGACTCCTTCAGATAACATTCAACCTTGATGTTTTAGCACTTAATGATTGGATCCAAAACATTCCTGAATGCCCGGAAATGCAAACATATGTAAAAGAATGGACAAGAATAGACGAACAGATTGCGGTCAAGGGAAATACATAATAGTTCTCCCGTTCTTTCTGAAAGAGTAAAAGGAAAAAATATGGCTAGATCATCACTAAGAAATCGAATGTACGGGTATGAATTCTCAGGATTAGAACACCATCTACTCTTTGGAAAGGAAAATATAGACTTGGAAAAAGATAATGCTGTTCTTGTAAAAGATCATATGGGTTTCGCTAAAAAGATGCATAACCTTCCCAATACATTCCAACTGAATCCTTCTCCTTTCTATAACATGGATACTAATCATTACTATGTATTTGTAAAACCACCATTTCCAGACGAAAAGACCATCGTAAAAGCTACTGTTACTGAAACTGAAAAGATGGTTGATGGATATCCTCCGGATATTAGTTACATTTATCTGCATTATGTAGCCAGCTGGATAAAAGTAGATCCGAAAAAGATAACTCAAAGGCAAATGCTAGATCAAGAGGAATTTATTAGCTACTTTACCGGAGGAGTAAAGGGAGATGTTTCAGCTATTGAAACCCTTGGAAACGTACTAAGCATTTGCTCCGTATCATCACCACAGTACCTCGATTTTGAATGTGGAGGTATGAACACTGCAATATTTGGAAAAAAGAAAGATTGGAATGCCTATAAGAGAAAGTTCTCCGTTATTCCAACGGAACTACTCTCTCCTAAATCTGATATCAGATATCAGTTCATCGACAAACCAATTAATGTACCAACAAAAAGTAAAGCAGAGATAAATATCGCTGTACATAATCCCGAAAACATGCCCATCCAGCTTCCTATCCAGATATCCAGTAAAAAAAATGATATTGAACTAATGCCACTTAATACATACAAAGAAGATATGGATTACCTTAGCCCCCTGGTCACTGGAAGAATACTTGATTCTCTAATATTCCAGCCTAAGATCACTAAATCTCTAGAAAAAACGGTTGACAACGCTTTTTACGATTTGATCAACGAACTCCGGTCTAGCACAGGAATTTCCTATAATCAGGACATTGGTTCTGTAGTACCAAAATTATCAATGGCTATAGCCAGGACTAAACTCACAGAGAAAACGACCAAAGATGAAATAAGAACATCCGTTGACACTTGGATTGATATGTTCCACTACACTATAACCGATACTACTAAAGCCTCAAAAGAACGAAAATTATCTACGGATGCACAGGTCCTTCATGGAGAAATGCTTAATGGATTTATAACAGATACAAAAATGTCCATTGATGATATCAGAGAAATCACTAAGCTCAATGAACAGCGTTTTCTGGATGCACTACGAGAATTACACCAAAGAGGTCTCGTAATAATGTACTCAGGCAACAGAGTACACCTAATGGCATAGAAATATTAATGTTTTTTATTTTTGAGCCTATCAAGCAAAGACACTACTCTTTCTCTTGCCTGTTCTGTTCCCAAAATATCCTGTCGAATTTCTATCTCCAAAATATCGCCTTCCCCAATACCAGAAGGTAAAAGAGAAAGAGGAACAAATAACATTTTACTTTCATCTTCTCTGACAAGCAATACAGCATTTTGATCCTCTATTCTATCCAAAGTTGCTTTGAACATTACACATTCCTCTCATACAAATCAATTATCTCTCCATTCATGTTGTGAACTACCACCCTTTAAAAAGGGTGGCTTCCTACTTCATACCTCTGACTTATGCCAGTAAGTCCATAGGCCCTTCCCGCAGTTCCTGCGGTGTTTAAGTTATTAAGTGCGATTTTCTTGATGTTGATAGATGCATTAAGATCTCTGTCATGAAGAGTCTTACATGAAGGACATTCCCATTCTCTTATATCAAGAGTAAGATTATCCTTCTTGTATCCACAAACATTACAGGACTTTGATGATGCTTCAAATCTACCAATTCTTAGAATGGTCTTACCATACCATTCTGCCTTGTAGATAAGCTTCCGAATGAACTCAGACCATCCAACATCACTGATGCTCTGAGCAAGACAATGATTCCTAACCAATCCTTTTACATTAAGATCTTCCAAACAGACAGCTTGGTTTTCGCTAATTATCTTCATGGAAACCTTATGCTGATAATCGTTTCTCTGGTTAGCTATTAACTGATGATGTTTTGCTAGTTTAGCGACAGTTTTCTTCCTGTTCTTTGAACCTTTTTGTTTTCTGGATACACTCCTTTGTAATTTGACGAGTTTCTTCAATGACCTTTTCAGGAACTTAGGGTTTTCAATGACCTCTCCCGTTGACAGAACAGCAAATAACTTGATTCCGACATCAATTCCAACTGTTGTTTCCTCCGTAAAAGATTCAGGTTCAGGATAGGGTTCATTATCCTCGACCAGAATACTTACATGATACCTTCCAGCTAATGTCCTTGAAACAGTTAACGTCTTTAGAATCCTAAACTCTTTATTCAATTTCTGGTCAAGGATCTTTTCTCCATTGACTTCTTTTAGGACGAGATTATTTTCAATGAATTCCTTGCTTAGAAAATCTCTGTGAATAACTATTTTCATCCATCCTATTTTAGGAAGGTATATCAGGGAAGCTGTAAGATTAATCTGGTAATTTTGAGGAACCTGAAATGAGAAATGATTGTCTTTCTTCTTTTTTCTGGTCGGAAAAGAGCCGTTTCCATCAAAGAAGTTCTTAAATCCAGTCAATAGATTTCGGTTTGCCTGTTGTAACGATTGAGAATTGATATCTTTCAACCAGGGAAATGTTTCCTTGAGAGAACTTAAGTTATTATTCAGGTCGATTTCTGTCACATTGATCCGGAATTTGTCATACATCAGATTCTTGATCGAAAGAGAACGGTTGTAGATGAATCGGGTAGCACCAAAATGCTGCTCTAACAAAGTTTTTTGTTCCTTGTCAGGATAGATTCGATATACATTACCTTTCTTCATCTAATCACTCATCTAAAAAAATAGGTTCTTATTATCAAATCTAATATGCGTTGATAATATGGATGCCTTTTTTGTTAAAATTGAAATTCATCCCCCGTTTGAATACGGGGGTCATCTTGCTCCAACTTGATAGACCAGAATTAGAAGATTAATTGTTGTAGGTCAGTAAGAAAGAAACAAAATCTGAATTTAGCCTAGTCTCTCTTGACATCTTTTCGGCTATATCAGAATCACTCATCCCTTTTTGACGAAGTTCATTTATTCGATCATATATATTAGGAGATACTTCGGAATACTCGTTGAGGTCCTTACGGTGTCCCCATACATCCCCTTCAAGCAGTTTGATACCCTGCATTTCAAGGAAAGTTATAGTAGTTTTTGATATCGTTTTCTTATAGGAGGGAGGGATCTGAATTGCTTTTAGCTGGGGACATTTCGTTACTATAGAAAAGATATCAGTATTCGATGGCCTGAATGCAAGGTGTATGATGTTTTCAGTTTGTTTAAGTGATTCAAATTCATCCGTTGAACTAATTACTCTAATTCTCATTTTTAATACCTCAACGATATATAAAATTGTGTTCTACTTTTAATAAAACACTTATTCACATACATATATTTATAATGATGTGTTTGTATTTATAGTTTGCTAATTTTTTAATTGAGATGTGTTTGCCAAAAAATCCCGACATGCTCATATACTGTAATGACAGTTTTTCATTGTGAACAAGATTGATCTATACTTATTGCCAATTTTACTCATATTAATCTATTACGCCTTTCCTAAAGGAAGAGGATTCATCCAAGATACCGTGTCCCTGCCATTCAAAATTACATTCGGTATTTTCAAGTACGTTATATTTTGGATAATTATTTCTATCCTATCAATTGTTCTCATATACGGAAAAATAATATAGAATCTTTTTTGGTTTTTCGGATCTAATATTCGTATAGACTTTATATGCTCTGCTGTTGGAGATTTTTCGTTGTTAGAATTAATACCAAAGGATGACTTTCGAACAAAAAAGCAAACTATAAAAAATGTAAGAAAATCTTTATATCTTTCTTAACATAATATAAGGAATATCATGCAAATAAACGCATTAATAAAAGAATATCAGGGGTATATCCTGGGATTGATTTTGTTTATAATTGCTCGACTGATCGGTTACTAAGAACATCTAATCGAATCAAACAGCAAGTATTCTCCCTACAGCAGCAAAATAGATGATAGAGTATTTTGCGTACAGAGGAAACGGTATACCCATTGAAGGAATTGAATATAGAGAATTTGAACATAATTGTAATTCATAAGCTCTTAAAATCCAATCGAAAAAATAACCCGAAATATTGGAGTTGAAACCATTTGAATGACATTCAAATATCAATGTTGTTTGTTTTAATGTATGGATTAGCAGTTATTGTACTTAAAAAAAAACATGTTATTGAAAAGTACAATATGTCATGGTTTGGACCATTCATAATGCTAAGAACAACAAAAGGCCTGTTTGTCTTTGATAAATTAGCAAAGCCAAAAAAAGCATGGAAAGCTCTGGGAAACTTGGGGACAATTCTGCTCTTTCTGGGAATGATAGGAATCGTATATTTTATGTTTATTTCCGTAAAGGGTTTCCTCACTACAATTGATATTAATGGAATGCCAGAGCCGGATAAGTTCATTGCGCCCAGAAACATATTCCTGATACCTGGAGTAAATGAATTCCTTCCTGCGATCTGGGGTTGGATCGCATTCGTACTTTCAGTTGGTCTGCATGAACTTGGCCATGCAGTAATGTCAAGAGTTGAAAAAGTTAAAGTTAACTCAATGGGAATCCTTCTTGCAATATTCCCTGTCGGTGGTTTCGCAGAGCCGGATAATGAGGAGATTATAAAAGTAGAGAAAAAATCAAGGGTAAGAATACTTGTTGCTGGTGTAACAATGAATTTCTTACTAGCTTTTGTATGCTTCTCCCTTTTATTTGGACCTGTACTTGGAGCAATAGAACCAGTTGGTGAGACTATCATTACTGGTATCGATGAAAATGGACCAGCCATATCAGCTGGAATTCAGAATGACACGATCATTGTTGGAGTAAATGGGAACGATGTTAATACTATCCGTGATTTTGTAAAGTATACGGATAGAACAAAACCGGGAGATACCATTACAATAACCGGTATCAAAGACGGAGTACAAAAAGAATATACGATATCGACAAAAAGTACGTATCCTGATGTCTTTAAGGGAGTCGAGATACAAGCAATAGTAACGGATTCACCTGCAGAGAAAGCAGGACTTGTTTATGGAATGTTCATTACATCCATAGACAATATCAAGATCGAAAACCCTGGACAATTCATTGATTTCATGGATACAACAACGCCTGGACAGACTGTACTTGTAACTGCTGTATATCCTGAAAACAACACAGTTATATCAAAAACATGTACTCTTGTAGAAAAAAAAGATGAATCAGATCAAAACTTAGAAAATGGTTACATTGGAATTTACTACAACTTCTTGAGTGGAACAAGCAGTACTCACCTGATGGGATTAAATGTTAGCACTTTTCAGGCAGGATCTTATATTTCTACTCTGAAAAGCATTCCATCAATGCTGACAACTAAATACGGATGGTTCTTGTTGTTAGCACTTCCAATATACGGTATTGATGGAGAGGGATTCAGTGGATTCAGTGGAGCTTTCCAGCAGTTCTTCCATGTAACATCCTGGGCTGAACCTTTTGGAGTACTTGTTTTCTGGTTAGCAAATGCTCTTCTTTGGACTGGATGGTTATCCTTCTACGTTGGCCTGTTCAACTGCCTACCGGCAAAGCCTCTGGATGGAGGACATGTTGCTGAAGAATATGTTCAATTTATATGTACCAGAATAACAAAGGACTCTATAAAATCAGAAATTATAGCCAGAAAAGTGCTGTTTGTTTTATCAACCCTTTTTATAGGAACCATGTTGTTTATGGTTGCAGGACCATACATGGTACATGGTTTTTGAAGATAGCATCATGGATGACATCTATTTTTCAAAAAAAAGAGAGAGTATTAGGTTCTTATTCTTTTGTAGAGGAGATACACTATTGATAACATCATCAATATCCACAAAGGAATGGATTTTGAGCTTGTTAATAATGAACCCATCGTATTTGGAGTAGTTTTAACATTAGTATCTATGAAAAGTTCATTCTGATCGTTCTTATGAGTTGGTTTTACTGTAATGTTTGTACCTTTTTCAAGTAATGCTCTTGTCTTTGCATAGCTTTTAAACTCATCACTATACCTACCAAAAACCACATTAGACCTCGAATTTTGTGTCAAATTGGAACTATAATATTCTACCATTTTTTCTAACATAGATGGTTCATATCCCTTGTAGAAATCATCTCCTACGAATATTTGCGGATATACTCTATCTTTAATGACAAAAGCATTCAGGAACGCAGTATTCATGCGATCAGCGTATATCTCATCTGTTATATTCCCAGATGAAACATTGAACAGGTAGAAATGTACATTTTCTCCCCATTTTCCAGAATTAATATGATTTACCAGATCAGCACAGGGCCCACAGAAAGAAGTATAAAACACATATATATTTAATCCAGTATTTCCTTGAACTACAACATCCTTGAGATAATTTTCTGAAAACCATTGCTTGGTGATTAATTCGGGTGCGGTAAATACCATATCGCCTTTAGTACCTGATGTTCCATTCTGATACTTTTTAATCAATTCTTCAATATCATTTCCGATTCCGTCTTTGTATCCTACTATGTAATCATTACCAATGAAAATAGCAGGAACTGAGCTTGCTTCGTTGATCATGTTATAAGCAATTCCAAAGTCTTGATATTGGCTATATCCTTGTTTGTTGTCAATCGTTATAAAATGGAGATCAACATTAGGATAACTCTGTATCTTTTCATAAAGGATCTTTTCTGTTATATTACATGGTGAGCACGTATCACTTTTAAAAAGATATATATTGATGCTGTTATTACTTGCACTAGAAATGTTAGCGGTTATAGTTAACGCTAACATACAAAACAAGATAGTATATACTATTCGCATTTTAATCCCGAACCTAAATTGGTTTTTATTGTATATTAAAATGATGGATATCAGCACCACAACCCTTAATATCAAAAGCTTCTGAATTAATAATTAAATAACAATAGATAGGATAGACAACGAAAATAACATACTATTGAGAATATTTATTTATACGATAATCACACAATTATACTGTAACTAATCTCACAGAAAATATGCACTAATTGGTTTGGTAAATACGAGGGGAAAAAGAAATGGATTTTGAAAACACAAAAGTCGTTGTTGAAAATATTGGCGGATTAAAACATATTGAAGCAGACATTATACCAGGACTAAATGTAATCGAACAGCCAAATGCATCTGGAAAGACATCATTCCTCAGAGCCTTTTCCCTTTTACTCACCCCATCTGGAAACAACAAAGATCTAGAATATATTCTTAGATCAATGTCTACAGAAGGATTCATATCAGTCACTGATCATAACGGCAATCAAATTAAAAAGACCATTAGCAGAAACAAGAACACAATTACAGTCGCTGGTGATGATCTAGTCACTCCTGAAATATCATTGCTTGTAAAAAGATTTGCAATTTGTGGACACGACAATGAAATATTATCAGCTGTAAGATTGGGACAGAACCTGAAATCCTTAATCGGAACTGACAATAACATTATTGAGAGATTAAAAGCTGAAATCCGGTATAAAGAAAGTAACTTAACAGCTCTCACAGAAGACCTAAACAAAGATGCAAATGCTCCACACCAAAAGATATCGACTGAAAAGAAAAGAGATGCTTTGCTAAAAGAACTATCTCAACTTGAAGAGAAGTATGCTGCTCTGAAAAAACAACATGATTCTATGGCTAGTGTTGGTAAAGAAACTGCTACTAAAGAAAAACTTAATGCAAAATCTACAGAACTGCAGCAAATTGAATTCAAAATAAACGATAGCAAAAAGATGATCAAAAACAAGAACGAACTTATAGAGAAGCTATCAAAGGAGATACAGTCACTTCGTAGAAGCATAGAACAGCTTGGGGAAGTTGATAAACGGGAAATAGACAAAATAAAAAAAGAAATGCAAAATATTGATTACAAAATTCAAAAGACCATATCTCAACAATCTACGCTTGATATGACAATACAAGCAACTAAGAATGTTGTCAGAGAACTTGAAGAAAGTCCTCAGACAAATACAATACTTGATTCTTTATCAGATGATAGCCATGTGTCCTGTCCGGTTTGCGGTCAAGATGCTGGAATTAGGATAATAAAAAAACATATTGATGAACTAATGGAAAAGAGAGCAAAAACACAAACAACGATATCAAAACTCGAAAGTGATAAGGCCGTTCTTTCAAAGAAACAAGATATACTAATCCAAAAAGGGTCAGAGATAACCACTGCAATTTCAGTAATTAAATCAAAGGAAGCTACAATTAACAACGAAAATGGTAATATCAGCTTAATAAGCCAAGCTATCGAAAAGTTAGAAGATAGCAAAGAAAAACTTAACGCTGAGATAAAAGAGCTATCCAAGAGTATTAACGATAAAGTTGTCAACATTACTATAGAAATTGCCAAGATAAAAGAATCAATCGGGCAAAAGAAAACAGCTATTGAGAACTTTAATAATGAAATCAAATCATACGACGCAGTAATCCGTGGAATTGATAATAAAAGGTTATCAGTGGCGGAAATGAAAAAAGATGTAGAAAACACAAAGGCTGAGCTGCATAAGATCGAACTGAGGATACAGGAACAATTTAACCAGATAATACCGGAAGTATATAGTATCCTTGGATTTAGCAGCAACATTAGCCGCATATCACTTGAACAAAATTACGACTTAATGGTTTCAAGAAAAACAGATAAAGACAGCATATATCGTGATATGGATTCTATTAAAACTTTGAGTAAATCAGAACTTGAAGTAATTGGATTAGCAGTAATGATCAGTGGATATATAGTAAATAATCTCAAAGAATACTTCCCATATATTTTACTTGACGAACTTACTTTCCTAGATAATAAGAGACTGAAAGCTCTCATGGATTATATGGAGAAGATTGCAGTTTCGATTATACTGACAAAACTCCCACCAGAAACTGAAAAAATAGGTCAGAGGCGGATAGATATAGCTTCAGATGCACTCACTTAATTTGGAGGTGACGAATATGAACCAGAAAAAAAATATATCTAAAAAAACCGATTGTGTTATATGTAATATATTAAGGACGGGTTTATTAGATGAAGAAAGTACTAATGAGTGGTTAATTGATAATTATTCCGGGAAGAATTCTGAAGCTTTAAGCATTACCAGTTTAACAAATTGGTTCAACGAACATCTCTTGCAGCGACTCTACGTGAAACAACATCCAAATACAAATCCAACTTTTGATTTTACGACATTAAGAGAATATATCGAGAAAGTATATTCTGATAGGGACGATCAAATTGATCCAAAACTTTTCAGTCTTGGAAAATCCATAATTGAACATTTTCAGTTAGATCCTGTAGACCTCTCAACAAGACTCGTTTCTCGACACAATATGCAAAACCACCTAAAAAAATGCCTTCAAGTCGAAGAACCACAAAAAGAAAAACTGAACGATATTGCCATTTCTAAACTTCTACAAGCAGCAGATTTTTCTGCAAAAATATTGATTCCTCCACTTGAATTTGCTACAAATAATAACATTGCTCCTCCAAACATTCAATTTATCACTTATGCACGAACTGAAACCGGAGAAATGCTCCCCATAAAAGAATGGATAATGAGTCTCAAAAAGGAGCAGTAAATATGTTAGCACACTTGAAGATAATGTCTACGCTTGATATATTTTGTAATATGAATACAACTCGCATTGCAGAATTTGCAGATCTGACAAAAACAAAGATTGCAGAAGAACTGTCTGAACTCTCAGAAGCAGGTATCATTGCGGAGTCAACAAAATCAACAGATAAAATGAAATATTGGGAACTAACCGAAAAAGGAACGGAATTACTAAAATTCTACTCTGATATTTTAACTATTGATTTTAGAATTCGTGTCGATACTCTTCGAACTGATAAAAAAGAAAAATGTATTCAAATTCTCAGTGCATTAGAGAAATCAGAGAAATCCAGGACTGAATTATCTAATGAACTCGGAATCGTGAACAAAGAACTCGACCTTTTCTTGGTATTCCTTGAAAAGACTAACCAGATTCAAATAGATGTAGTCAATGAGACGTTATGTTATAAGCTAAAAGAAAGGGAAAATTAATATCTATAAGAATCATTAATAAAATAGGAGATTAAAAATGCGTGAGGCTGTTATATTACCAATTACACCCCCGGAACGTCTTTCGCATATCGATACATTTGTTGTTGACAGGATGAATATAGGAAATATACCAGCGAAAAGGCATGTACAAAGATCCTCTATAACTGAAGAACATTTTAATCAAATATACCATTTACAAATTATAAGGGATCTTAGAATTATCATCGATAACCCCGATGAAAAAAACGATCTCATTATAGGATTTGATATGTTCGAGCTCATGGAAGATACTGAACAAAACAAAATAGAATAAGTCGAAATCGTCTTATATCATATTTGTCAACTACCCCACCTGTCGCTACTCTCCGAGGAAGGGGGCTCCTGCTCTAATAGTTGAATTTTGAGGGCCATATTTTGGGCTTTTTCGAGAAGAAGGCAAACTTGGATCAATGTCCCTAGATGTTGTTTTTTTCTTCTGGAATAATTTCAGCAACCCAATCATATGATTAGTTTACGCGCCACTTCTGTGAACTACCACTCGGCTAAAGACCAAGTGGCTTCCTGTTTCATTCCTTGAACCATCGTTCACAAGTCCACAGGCTCTTCCCGTAGTTCCTACGGTGCTCAAAGACCTATTAGATTCTGGTCGATGAGAGCGAATTTCTTGATATTGATAGCAGCGTTGATGTCCCTGTCATGAGTTGTAGTACATTCTGGACATTGCCATTCTCTATCTTTCAATTGAAGTTCTTTGTTATGGTATCCGCAGACACTACATAGCTTTGAAGATGGTTCAAACTGTCCTATTCTCAGTACAGTTTTCCCTAACCATTCAGCCTTGTACTCTATTTTTGTCACAAAGCTCCCCCACGCTGAATCACTGATAGATTGTGCTAAGTTATGGTTCTTTACCATGCCATTAACATTCAGAGTTTCCAGTGCTATTGCTTGGTTTTCGCTAACAAGTTTAAAAGATAGTTTGTTCTGGAAATCATTTCTCTGATTTGCGATTTTGTCATGGAGTGCTGCAAGTCTCTGTTTAGCCTTTGTTCTATTGTTGGAACCCTTCTGCTTATTTGATACTCTCTTCTGGAGTACTTTGAGCCTCTTTAGAGAGTTCTTTAGATATTTTGGATTCTCAATCTTTTCACTGGTAGATAGTACAGCAAAATCCTTGATACCAACATCTATTCCAATCGTAGTGGAATCTGAGAACGCTTGCTTTACTGGGAGATCTTTTCCATCCTCGGTAAGAACGCTGATGTAGTAATGTCCTTTACAAGACCGTGATACTGTAGCTGTTTTAAGTTCACCTTCAAACATTCGGTGAAGTACTGCTTTGATTTCTCCAATCTTTGGCAGTTTCACAGTACTGTTCTCAAAGTTCACAGTGTAGTGCTGTGGGACTGGAAAAGATTGTATTGGATTCTTCTTTGATTTAAATCTGGGAAAACCGTTCTTTTCTCTAAAGAACCTAGTGAATGCAGATTCAACCTGTTTGGTCATTCCCTGCAATGATTGAGAATTGACCTCTCCCAACCATTCATTAGAAGCCTTCAAAGCAGGAATCATTTTGTTTAAGTCGAATCTGGAAACTGATTTTCCCGTCTGTTCGTATGTTTTAATCTTCTGGTCTAACGCCCAATTGTAGACAAACCTACAGCTACCTATGTGCTGATTCAATTGCACAGCTTGAGTGGGAGTAGGATAGAGTCTAAACTTGAACGCTTTTAACATACAAATGTATTATATGCTTTAACAACATATATAGCTTTTGGTAAATATGAAGTATGAAACAAAGAATCATAGCAAATTCCTGCTGATGTACCATGTTTGACATCTCTAAGGAATCCGATTTTGAAATTATGGAAATGGAAACGGACAAAGACGATATACACATGCTTATTAAGAGCCAGCCAAAAATCAGTGTACTGTCTATTATCAGAAGGCTGAAACAAGAATCTACCCACAGATTATGGAAAGCAAAAAGAGAATATCTACGTAAGCATTATTGGGGAGAAAACACATTATGGAGTGATGGGTACTTCGTATCCACCATCGGAAATGTTAGCAAGGAAGCTACAGAATACTACATTCGGAATCAGGGATGAGTGTACGCTTATATCCCCTTAGCTAAAGACTCAGGGGTTTTACGCTGCTTTCTATAAAAAGTTATTTCATCAATTGTTTTGTAAAAAACGTTGGAATCGGGTATCCTTTTGTTTTGAGCTGATACCTGACATGTCAATTTATAGATTGGGCTTGGATTCTTTCATTGTATATAAAGCAAGTGTTTCATCTATTTTCTGAATTCTCGGTTCAAATAGAGGATCCTTGAATATTTCCCGTAGTTTATTCATGCAGTCTGCCCTCTGTTTTAACTGTTTTTCGGGAGTAATATCTGGTTGATATTTTGAATTCAAGAACTGTCTTGTTAAAGCAACACATAGAGATGAAAATGTTTGATCTCGTTCTTCTTGAGGTATGTAATCTATCAACCGGGGATAATCTCCTGAATAAGAATGCAAATGCGTTCTATATATTTTGATACTGCCTTCTTTTTGTTGGGCCTCAGATAAACCCGAGTTGGGAGCAAGTGGAGATGGGAGAACAATATCATTTGAAGTTACAATGACCATCATTCCTATTTTCAATTTATTAAGATTGTCCTCATCAAGTATTGTTACTGCATCATCCCATGTTAATGGAGTTGTATTAATAATTCTAATGAAATTCTGGATTTTTTCTATACTCTTAGTAGGTTTCGCTGGTTTAGTACCCGTCATGAAATCACCTTTTTACAAATTCGCTATTTTATTTGCCATAGCCAATTCATGAAACTCAGATTCTGGTTCAGCTTGGTCATATTCAGATATCTTTCTTATGATATCTTCTATGGAGTCTGGTTTATATTCTTTAATTGTCTCTAATAGGCCTGAATAAATTTTTCTCTTACCCAGTAATAGTAATTGGTTCCAGTCAGTAGTCTTTCTGGTTCTATACATATCCACTTGAGCATCAAATATATCGCTGAATAGTTCAATTTCACGCTGGAAATGTGGGATTTGTCCTTTTGCAATGTGTCCAAATAATCCGAATTCTTTGTAAATATTAATACAATTCAGAAGAGATAGCCATAATTTCTCATATACTTCCATTTCAGATGGTAGTTCCCAATGTTTCACCGTATCAACACTGTAGAGTATTTCCTTAAATTTATATGAATTATAAATCTCCTTGAAGTTTTCAGCATTGAATCTATGGATATCATGATCACTATCCCATTTAAACAAATCCAATGTTAGAGGAAGATTAGTGGATGGATCCTTTTTGTCAATCACCCACTCAACCGCAACCACTCTATACTTATATCCTTCTGTTGAAAGAATACGCCTTGATGCAATAACGGTCTGGAAAATGTACATTTTCGTCGATGGATCAAGTGTTCCTGTACTTCTAAGTTCGTCTCCACAGCGAACTAGCATTTTTTCAATGTTAGCTGCATGATAAGTTACACTTCCTGCTTTACCAGCAACCCATGTATGAACCCATGCATGTGTATCATCTGGCGACAATACCTCTGTTATTTGGTCTGCATCGCTCTTAGTACGTAGAGCTTTCGCAATAAGAGTTGACCGGGACTGCCCGATCTTCTCTTCACCTGGTCGATCTGCATATAAAGTAAGATTTTGGAAACCAGATCCACCCATATCCAATTCAACAATATCACCAATAGTAATCAGAGTACTATCTTTAGGAACCTTGGTATCTACAATCAATTGGACAGTAGTCTTTCCAGATCCAACATCGCCTACATAAATCATATTGCATTTGTTTCGCCTTTTCATCATTGTACAATATGCTAACATTGCAGGAGACATTGTCCCAAATAATATGAGCTCTGAACCACTTAGTTGCATATGACGATGTTTTCTAATAATAAACGCATGGTTTTCAACTAATGGCTTTTTGAAAAGTGTTAGACGCATCTTTCCAAAGTGTATATCATCTTTTTCAGGATCAATTACAACCTCAAGAACCCTATTCCAGAAGTCAGCTTCCCTGACATTCACAGTTAACATCCGAATGAATCTATTGAATTCTTCTTCAGATGGAACCATGTTTGTTCTGCACTTGCCGTCCTGATATGTTTCCACTACTACATGCCGCCCAGATACAGCAAATATCTCATTTACGTTATCATCACTTAGGAATATCTCCCATATTCCCCATCCAACAGTTAGTTCAACTATTTTGCTTTCAATTATTTCTTTTTCTTCCTTAGTAATCAGATTTTCATCAATTCCAAGTTCATTAATAACAGATGAAATCGATTGTCTAACTTTTGATTTGATAAAATTTCTCGCTGCAGTTGAACGGATCATGTAATTCCAAACACGTTTTGTGTCTGGATCATTTACAATAAAACTCTGTAACTTTGATATTATCTGATTAACATGGTCTGGCAACTCCATCGAAATTGCATATACTTTTTGCCTACGTATGAAGTCTGTACCTGATACTGGGAACATATCATCTAAATCGGGTATATCGGTTTTTCCAACAGAAAAGGGATCTTGTGCTATTCTAATAGTATAGCCATTTACATTTCTTTCGGATATCGTGATTAGATGATTAGAGTCCGTTAAGTGAGTATAATCGCTTCTTTTACTTTCAATTATTGGAACATAGTATTCGATTTTATAATCAGTTGTTGCATCTACAAACTGACTCCACTCAGGATAATTAACAGGAAATTCTCTTTCGACCAATGTAATAAAATCCATTAATGGAACTGAACATGAAGGGCAGAGGTCTCCTGCAAATGCTTTATAGAACTCTCTATTCTTATAAAGTACACCGGGATCGGAAATAATCATCGTTTTCAGTGTAATAAATAATTTATCCAGAAATTCATAGCAAACCTGACAGGAAATACTCGTTGATTCTTGAACTGGCTCAATTTTTATTTTCTTGTAGATCTTTACCAATTCATATATCCTTTTCATCTGGTCACTATGATATGATCTTTGTTCCTTCTTCCCACGAATTACCAAAGACCTAAAACTAGAGTTTGTACTCAGTTCCTTCGAAATGAAGTGAGCACAAGCTAATTCTTCTAGTCCGCACTTTGTTTTAGGACACATTTCACATGTGACCTCTATTGTTTCAACTTTTTCTCCTTGGACAATATCCGTAGGCATAATAAATTGACATGGAGTCTTTTTTATCTGTTCTATATCCAAAAGATTGCGAGGAATTGGAGAATAGATTATTGAATTGTTTTCGGACATATTTTCTACCTCATATCAGTGTTTTATAATAACATATGACAATGGTTCATCAGGATCACATGTTGCATGGTTTATCCAACTCATGCCATAATTCCCATTACACGTTGCAAGAGAAGAATCTGGTTCTCTTCTCCCTTCCATAGTTAGGAATATCTGGTACTGGTGAGCAGTTAGTGTGTTCATCTCGATTGTATCCGTCAAAAAAGACATTGTTTCTTCTTGGACAGTGTTTTCAAAGTTATTTTGATAGCCTGAAATTGAAGTTGATTCATATTTCCCAATTTCATAATTGACACCAAGATCAGGCCATAGTGCAATTGTTGTTGGTACAGCGATTTGTCGAGCCTGGACTGTAAGTATATCGACTCGAACATCTTGCATATAAGAGTCTGGAGATGGAACAGACAATACTGCTATTGCAATTATAGATAGCATTGTGACACTTAATAATGCATCTATTGTTGGAGTATAATCACTGAATATATAACGGCTCTTTTTCTGAAACATTTATTCAACTCCACTGTTCAGTTACGTTGTTTAAATATGATCTAACATCATAGAATGTAACTCTAGATGAAACTTCAACAACGTGTAACTCTGCTGCTGTTGCATCCGACACAGTTGTATCTCCTTCAGTAATTATTACTGGAATTGTGTAATGAATCTCTGCATTCTTTGTAACAGCCGGAGTTAGTGAAAAAGGAACTGTTGGAACTGCCGGTATGGAGAGAACAACATCAAGATCCCCTGTTTCTCCTGAAGTAGTAAACACCATATTAATCCAGTCTAGTGCTCGATCTAACAGATCCATAATCTGTTGTGCAGCAGCAGACATAAAATTCCTAAGTGCTAAAAATGCATTATAACGTAGAGAATGAATACCTGATACATGATCCGACCAATCACATCTTGTTGATGATACATTATAGGTAATACTTTGTGTAACGGTACTTAATTCTTCATGTTCTGGATCATTGAGCATGAAAGAAACACTACCAGCATATATATTGAAGGCTCCATCGTTCACTTCATTAATTCGTTGAATATAATCATACTCTCCATTCCCGTCAAAATCATACATACTTACCATATAAAAAGGATTGATATTGTAATTGTCTTCAGCTAAAGTCCCATCACAATATGATGTATAATGAGTAGTAAGATAATCTGCAACTGAAGCTGTATCAAGCGTAGCAGCTGCTTGCTGGAAACCTGCTTTTTCTCCAGTAAGCAATAGTACCACAAAAACTGCTGTTGAGGATGAAATAATAATTCCTACACACATCAGAGCAACCATATAGGCAATCGTTCTCATGTTTCACCTTAATCAACTACATGTTCAAAATCAATTATCTCACCAAATGGACTCAATACTTCTTCTGGATAATCTCTGACTTCAGCAGACTGATACAGGCCTGTCCAGCGAACATTATAGAAATAAACTACTTTTACTTCCCCGGTATGAATCACTCCTGATTCAGGGAAGAAATTGTCTATTGGCAGTCCATATGGGAACATCATTTCTGATTGATCCTCTGTAAAGCCTATTCCATTTATTTTAATTCTATATCCGTTCGCTCTTGTATCTCCGCCTACACTAATTCCTCCCGAAAAACGATCAAATTCAAGATCTGCATGATTAATTCCAACAAGCTTTGGCATTGCAATGATAGCTGCAGTTCTTGTTAATCCTCCAGAAAGCATAGATTTAGATGCGAAGTTAGCATTTGCAGCACCCTGTGTCATTCCAATGGGAACTGACATAGATATTTCTATTGCACCTACGAAAAGGATAACTACTGCTACTATCACTAAATACATTGTAAACGATACGGAATGCCTATTGATTTCCTCGAGCATCTAAGCTCCTCCGATTGATAATTAAACTGCAGTTACTTCCATGGAAACAATTGGATATACATAACCATCGCCTGAATGGAGATATTTTTGTGTTCCATCAAGAATAATATCAAACTCTTCTGATTCATCACCATACGTATTATCGATAATAGTAGTAAACGCAGGGGACGAAATCTGAGTATGAGATACTGTTGTTTTCTCTACAAAAATTGTTTGGAAAACACTTGCTGTTCCTCTTGTAACAGGACCCATTACATACCCCAATTGATTGTATCTTCTTGAGCCTTCAATTAAAGTATTAAATACAAGCCATTCCATGCTTCTCTGAGAACTAACTTTTACACCTACAACGGTACCATATGATGGAAGCGATATATCATCATTATAAACGCTTATGTAAGAATATGGCGGTACTGTCATAGACATTTCAACATACCCATCAATTGCAGCAGCGGTATTTATGTTAGTCGCAAGTGTTTCTACGTCATATTGCAACATATACCATTCTCCTGCAGACATTTGATTCGCACTGTAATAATAACCTGCCAGACCAAAAGCAGCAATTATCATTAATAGGTCACATGCAAGCATCACAGCACTTTTTAACATGATCTTGTACCTCAGGTTGTCATTATTGTATTCAAGGCATTGGACAATGAATCTCCTACATTTCCAATTTGAGTTGATAATGTACCATATGCAACTGTAGATGAATCTAATATCACATTATACGCAGAACAGGCAACAGCAATCATTATTATTGGAAAAGCCAATGAAATCAGTTCATTGTATATTGAAATTATAGAAAAGTATTTAGCTTTTTTATTAAACATAATTTCACCATCCAGCAGGTTTTGGATAGAAAACAGCCAGAATTTCATGTGCTGCTGTTCGAGCAGTATCTTCAAAAGGATTTATCGAAATTCCACAGATAGTTATGTCTGGTCCAAAAGGATTAACTATCGAGTATGCTTGTAACGCCATGCTATAAGCTACAAGATCATAGACATAATTAATCATAAACATCAATGTTATCGCCAAGAGAGCATACTTAGTCATTGTGTCAAAAATCCAGTCTGCTGCCGTTGTAATCATATTATCGCACCCAGAATGAATTTAAGCGTTTTTTGCATAGCACTGGACATATATAGCCATCCCATTATAGGAATAGTTTCCATGATTCTCATAGCTATTGCACTAAAAAACGCCAGATTAATTAGATCCTCTTGAATTGCTACTAATAGCCTTGTAGACTGTTTAATAGTCATAAAAACCTCGCAAATCTTTTTATGCTTGTTTGTTATATATAGTTATGCTTACTTTCTGCTTTAATAAAGAGTCCGTGCACGGGAGGAACAATGCATACTCAAAGAAATCTATCGATAGTTGTTGGAGCCGCTGTAGGAATAATTATATACATATTATTTACTTTTTTGCATACGGATGGTCTTTTACAATTTTATGCTTCTCTTAGGTTTGGTGCAATCTTCTTGATTATTCTTTCTTGTTTGATCGCAGGTAGATTCTTTATTTTAATCCAGGTACTAACCATTATATACGAAAAAATCCGGTATACTGGAAATCGTCCCCATCGAGAAATCCAAGTTGCAAACGATGAATCTCTGTTTTTAGCAATAACAATTCCTGTTCTTATTACTCTAACAACTATCCTTCTTGTTGGGTTCTCTGAAAGATTGATTTATAGTCTGCTTGCAGCAACACTGGTAGTAAGGGTCTTAAAAATGACTCTTATGTCAATAACTGGATACAAATGCCGATTCTTGTATCCAATATCCTTCAAATCCTATTATATGGTAAACATTTTTCCAGAGCCCGAATTGAATGCTTATTGGAGGCCAATTGAGGTATTTGCTTTTGGAGCCATTATTACAATACTACTAGTCACAATACCCATATTCCAGAACATCACAATTAGATTTTTTACATTCGCTGATCCAGCACTAAGGAGTTTAGGAATATGAACAAAATACTACCATGAATTTAACCATTAAGCTTTGAAAAACGTAATCAAAATGTAATTATAATCGGAGGAGAAAATGCTAGGAAAAATAAGAAACAAAATTCGTCTTTCAAATTTTCGTGTACTTTTGACACTAAATTCCCCCACTAACGAAGTTGTTATTAGAGAAGTGCCTTCAGATCTCAATAAAATTGCCTTCACGTCACAGCTATTATCCCAGCTGGACAAAGCAATATTAAGAATGAATTTTCACGAAAATACCCTGGGAATTGTAACGTTCTCAAAATCGGATGCAGATAACATCGATAATTTGATGGTTAGACATAACATTGAATTTGAGAGACTTGATTACATACCACCTATCAACAATAACGCCGTTGTTATTAAATCATCTCCTCAATTCCAATTTACTAACTTCAATGGTTTAGTGAAAATCAATCAGGAAGAAATGGATGAAACCAGAACGGAATTTATCCAGCAATCTATAACCATCATATTAGAACAGTTCAGCCAGCTGGACATACCCGTAGACTTCATGATCAGAATGAGGAAAATCACAGATGAAGAATTATCTGATGTTCGTTCTAGTCTCGATCAGAGATACAGAATATTCAGAAAGGATGCAAGTTATACCCACATGACACAAGCTGAAGGCGTGATGCTAGAACATAGAATAAGTACAGAGGTTGTACGGTTTGAATCTGTTGGGATATCAACACTTTTACAGAACCAGGAAGAAGACCTCATGCATGCTCGTGAAGTGTTTGCTTTTGAAATAATTGTTTTTGCACACGAGCAATCTTTGAAAGATGTCGAATCAATACTTCAAACCTTGCCAAATGTACTTATGAAAAAAGAATATGATCTCGATGGTAAAGCACGGGTTGAAGACTATATTACATATGGAATGCTATCCGATGGAACGTATCCGGTTGCATCTGTTAATGTTCTTTCAAAATACTTGAATTTTGAAGGAGGGAGCCTTGTACATATAAAGGAATCAGTTGTCTTTAAAATACCTACAAAACAAGTTTTCCTTCCTGATCCCAGAAAAGCAAATATTCTTATTGGAAGAGTTGAAAAAGCCCATCACTATGCTGTCCTTAAAGTCGCAAACGAGCATTGTTTCATAACTGGAGCAACTGGTAGTGGTAAAACAAACGCTGAATTTGTAATTATGGAACAGCTGATAAGACAAGGTATAAAAGTCCTTGTAATAGAACCAACAAAGGGAGAATGGTTCAATCTTGCTGGTCTTTTTGATTTATCTGCTCATGGTATTTTCGTACCATCTCCCGAAATAATATGTTTAGGTAATCCTGAAACAGCTGTAGGTCTTCTATTCAATCCATTTACGGTTCCAACTAAAGTATCTACAGACTCGCATATACAACTTATTGGAAATGCTTTTGCAGTTGCTTTTGGAGACTCACTTACACCACCACAATATTCAATCCTTTCGACGTGCATATACCAATTATATGAACAATATGTCAATCCTTCTTTTACAGACCTAATCGAAATAATCGACCAATATGATGATCCAAGACAACAGAAAGGAATGGGATTAAAAGAAGTAAAGGAAGCTCTCGTTAGAAAGATGATTCCTTTTACAAATGGAAGTATTGGTCATTGTTTCAATGTTCAAAATGGAATTACTCCACAGGAACTTCTTAACAACAATGTTGTGATAAATCTTGCATGGCTAAAAGACGAGAAAATGAAAAGTTTCATTGTAGCTTCTATGCTAAGCTCATGTGCCGGATACCTTGAGAAAAATGGAACAAGTATAGGAGAAATGAGACATAAGATAGTCATTGAAGAAGCACATCGAATATTCCCTGCAATACATCCAAGTAAAATGGACAGTCCTGCAGGAGGAGCCGTAAAAGTAATTTCAGAGCTTCTAAAAGAAGTACGTGCCAGTGATGTGTCGGTAGACATATGCGACCAGTCTCCGGGAGCAGTATATAGAGATGCAATCCTGAACACAGCAATTAAACTAGCTTTCCGAACTGCAGATGGTGCTGATAAAAGAGTACTCGAAGATAGTATGATGCTGCAAGAAGAACAGGCAGATATCATGCCAAGTATGATGCCAGGAAGATGTTTTGTTCATGCACCAAATACGTTTCCTGATCCATTTATAGTTAAATTCAGTCGTATTGACGAGATATATAAACAGAAACTAGTCGAAAATGGTATCCGGAACCCAATTCCTATAGATCCAAATGTTAGAAACCTTGCCGGAAAAACAATTACAGACGAGAGAATATATGACGTTGCTGCAAAGTTCTACCGAAACCTGGGGATAGTATGGAGACCATATACAGGCGAAGAGTTCGCTTCAAAGCGTATGCAGTTACGTAAAGAAAAGGAAATTGAAAAATTAATCGAAGAAAGAAATCAGGAATCAATGCAGCAGCCATCTAAATCAATGGAACAGAAAGAGAACATTAATTTACCAGCAACGAATTTAGATGATATTCTTATATACATGAAGTATACAAAATTCTGTCCTGAAATCCCTGATAAAAAAGCAATTATTCTAGCTGTTATGAAAAACCATGCACGTTTTTCATGTAAAAGTCAGTTCTACTGTGCTGAGAATATTGCAACAAGTGTATCAAATGAATGTGAAATGATTGCACCTGATATAATAGGGAGATTTTTCCTAAAACTAATAGACTGTGGAGTTCTGAAACACACAGTTTCACAAGGACATGGTGCAGTATATGTGATCGAAGGATTTGATGTCTCAACTGTAGGATTATCTCAAAAGGATGTAAAATGGTATATCCCGGAAAATAATGTTGATACAAAAACAGATTCAAGGGAAATACAAGCAGTTGACGTTGGATCTCTAGAGAACACCGAAGAAGGGGATATCAATAGTATTCATTGGATCAGTGGAACAAACAATAACCAGCAAATTCTATATGTTTATGTTAAATCAGTGACATCCCAGTTACTATCTGAAATATACTTTGCAGCCTGTAATGCCGGAGAAAATGCACAAATTGATACCATTTACGTTACAGGCAAAAGAGAAGTGATTGACACAATCCAGAACGATATTCCAAATTCTATGGCTAGTAGTAAGGACCTTGATTTCCTCAAATTCCTAACTGCTATAAAATTAAAAGTTGATGAATCAGCTGATCCCTGAGCTAAAAACTCAGGAATCTTTATTATTAGTAACAAAAACGAACACGTAATTATATTAATATTTGAAGGCATTGCCATAGTAGCACCAAAATATTAATATGTAGAAATGCACAATTGAACTAGACAGTAACAGGATTTGAGAAACATGGAAACTAATTACATGTGCCAAAAAATAGTGGATACGGTACTCGAGCCAATCTGTAGTCGTGGGATTATTCAAATGTTCCATGGTAATCAAATAGACGTAAAGGTCTTGGATGAGCCAAAGAATACTTTAAGAACATTTTATAATTGAGCCTATTTCAAAACTTCTCTCACACCTTTTTCCAACACAACATAAAGCATGCAATATCTAATAATCCTTTGAAAACCACATTAAGCCTTTCATATCTACTTGCCAGTTTTCTAAATCCCATCTTCAACCATGCAAAGAATCGTTCTATAGTTCCTCTGTAATGATATGTTTCCTCATCAAATCGAGTAGGTCTTCCTTTTTTCTTTCTTTTACTGTTCCTTGTATTGATCGGTATGTTGCTTTTGATAGCTCTGGACCTTAAATACTGCCTGATCTCTGCATCGTCGTATGCAGCATCTGCCAGAACTTCAAGAGGTCTTGTTCTTGGTCTTCCATGGGTATTGACCTTAATATTCTCCATAACTTCAATGAAGTACTGTCTGTCGTGCTCTTTTCCAGAAGATATTTGGATTGTAAGAGGAAAACCTTCACAACTTACACATGCATGAATCTTTATGCCTTTTCTTTTCTTGTGACCGTTGTACGAGGAGTCCTCTCCCCTTTTTTAGCTTCGATGAAACTGCTATCGATACACACTGTATCCAACGAGAACTTACCTTTCTGGTAAGCGGAATCCCGAAGAGATTCCATTATCTCGTTCCATATACCTTCCTCTGACCACCTTTTCAGCCTTCTCCAGGCAGTTGCCTGGGAACCATAAATAGCTGGCATATCTCCCCATCTGCAACCTGTTATCAGAACAAAGAGAATACCATTGATAACCTTACGGTCATCAGCTCTCTTTCTTCCGGTAATTGGTTGTGGTGGTAAGTGTGGCTTCATAAATTTCCATTGATCATCAGAGAGTTCTCTGAATTCCATTCATATCCCCACAATAACATTAAGAAAGATAGTATTTATAGTTTTGATATGGGCTCATTCAGAAATGTTTCCTATGAAGCCTGGAGATACTGTATATATCAGAAAATGTCCAGATTGTGGAGTTGAAGTCCTGTATAAGAGCCCTGATATTGATACTTATTTTGCATGGCGTTTTTATACATTATTGTATCATCATTAGCTCATCCAAAAAATATTAACTATATAACTGCTACTCTTCCTGATTTTTCTAAAAAATAAGATTACACATCAAAATAGATGTGTCATCATTTCAATTAGTTTATTCATCGCCAAGAATCCAGCATATGAGCTGAAAATAGCTGACACAACACTAATTATATATGCTCCTGTCCTCTTTTCCTGGAATGGATAGACACCAAGATATGTACCAGCTAAAGATATAAGACCAGCTGCAATAAGATCCGTACCATTAAGAGTACCAATCATACCTACCATGAAATCCATCATCCAGTTACTCATATTTCCAGCATTATCGGTGCCAATGAAGCTACCCATATTTCCTAATCCTTTAATAAGAACATTTTGGAATATTTTACCAAGAATTATGAATATACCTGCAGTAATTCCATTGATAACGCCAGTAAATTTAGCTCTGCTTGTGCCTATGATAACGATAGATTCAAAACTCAGTGCCAATGGTCTCAAAATTTGAGTACTGATTTCATAGATTATATCAAATAGCTCAACTGGATTTGTTTCTGTTTTTTTACCTTTTACAGGTGATGTTTCAATAATAGATTCTATGAAGAAAATATATGGCCTGAGAATAGAAGATCTATTAAATGCTTCTTCATGTATTCTCTTCAATATATCATGGATATCTTTATTGAAGTGGTAGTCGGTTATTATAGGACGAATGACCTCCTGTAATGGACCAGTATAAAATTCTCTAAGACCAATGTCAACTGCAGATCTCATTGAGACTTCTCCGACATTCAAGCGGATACAGGAAATCATTGAAATGTATTCTCTTATCATTTTGTGTAAGGGAAGTGGAGGAGCTTCCTGTTCGATCACAACAACAGCCAATAAGGATGTCATCATATAACTGACGAAAGGCACTCCCATGATAATACATAAAATTCCGACTTTAGGATCTTCAATCATTAAACCAAAAGCAACTGATATTATAACTCCTATCAGAATTGAATGTTTTATGTATTTTTTACGAAGAACTTTTTCAGCCTCTGCCAATCTGAAATTGTAGAATAACCTAATCGAAATACTTCGCATCAGTAACTGATGGACAAAAACATCAGATACTGCAATAACAACTGCAGGTAATACTAACGAGAATGGCGTTTCAATGAGACCAAATATTGCCAGAATCATAAACATTGAAAAAACTACCATTTCACTGAACATCAAAGATGTTGACTGTATTTGTTTATAGTCATTTGTAACTCGTTTGAAGTATTCTGACAATTCCAAAGGAAATTGCCTCATGATATTCAGCTTTTGTTGTTTTCGAATATCAAGATTCGGAGTCCTGAACACATCTAGAACATCCTTTATTAACGTCATTGAAGTTAATGGATGTTTGTTTAAGTAATCACCAATTTCTCCTTCCAGCGTTGATATGCTAGGATTGGGAGTATTGAGATAATGGGCAAGCATACTTTGAACTTCGTGACCAATTACTTCTACATCCTGAAGTATCTCGAGAAGCTCTTTTACATCTCTGGCTGCAAATACACTAGCTGTTTGAGGATAGTGTAATAAATCCATGCTCCGGATTGTTTGCAAGATATTATAGGGCATTGATAAACATCGTGATGCTATCAAATACCCAATTACTAAAACTATTAAGGAAAGGATTACTGAAAGAAATGAAACTAATATTGAAATTAAAACAGATGCACTGAATAGGAATATTGCTTTTGAGATGACATATTCCGGTTGAAGGGGTTTATCTAACCCCCATAACCTAAATATCCAGTTGTAGAGTCCATATCTTCCAATCTGTTGCTGTCTATATTTCTTAAGTTTAGGAACGATAAATAACTTTTTTGTTAAAAATTCTTGCTTTCGATCAATAGATAACAAAAACTCATAGTACCATGGATCATTTAACTGATTCACTTGAGCCACTGTTCTCTCAAGTATTTGAGCAATCGGATCATCAATTCGAGAGTTTTGCATAATCCCTCCGCTTTGGATATGTCTGCTGCTATACATCGTTTGTTCGTGAAAATCAATTCACATTGAAACAAAATCAGTGATTATAGCTTCCGCTTTCTTCTTCGTTGTTGGTAAGCTACAATTGCATTTTCTGCAGTGTATCTTGCTACACTTAAACATGTCTTAAATAGTATTTATACTTTAGTTTGAAAAAACGATAGAGATTAAAAACACCACAATATTTTTAAGTAGATTCTTGATATAAGAGATATATAATAAAAACTAAAGCTTATAGTCTAAATGATTTTCTCTAAACCAATTCAAGATTGTACTCAAAAATAACGATACTAGAGGCGATACTATAGACATAAATAACATTTACAAATGGGAGCCAACTCATGTTACCTGGAGACCGGCCTCTCAAGAAGAAATTCATCAGTTCTATAATACAAAATTCCAGTTTCTTTTCGAACAGAATGCATCAAGCTTTATAAAATCAATTCGTACGGTTCCAGAATGGGCATGTATCGATAGGAATGAGAAGTTCATCCGGGGAACACTTGGTAAAGCTATACAGTTCCAGACATTCGATGAACTAAAAAATTTCCTTATTGAAAATGGGGCCATTTCTGCCTATTATGGGACAGGATCCTTATTCACTGTTGATATTGATGCAAAGGATGTAGCAAAGTATGCAAAATGCGAGCATCATCCAAAATTTGGTGATTTGAAGGAAGGAAGTCCTGAATTTATCAGCAGGTTAGATTACATCCGAAATTTAAATCCAAGGAACTACCCATACTGTTTTAATTGTATATCCCTTGCAATTAAGGGAATTCACAAACTCAAGCAAATTCTACTTGAAATTGGCATTCCTGAAAATGAAATATTGGTATATTTTAGTGGGCAGGGAGCTCATCTGGAATGCACATATCCTAGAATGACAGAGCTTAAAAAAGAAACAAGGGGATTCCTTGCATCCTACTTTACAACGATAGGGATCCCTGTTGATAAAGTTGTAACGTATGGAGATAACCGAGTACTAAGAATCCCTGGAAGTCTACATGGTAAAGTAAATCGTATTAAGACATTACTGAAACCCGGAGAAGAATTTAATGTTATTACTACAGGAGTAATATGATGGAAAAGCAACATGCTATGCTATTGTTTTCTGATATGTACCCAGAAGAAACAATATCCAGAGAACTCACAAGTAACATAAATGCTGAACAGATAACTAATCCAGCGTTTAATAATATCCTCTACCAGTTTCTAAATCCAGAAAATACAAGCAATGAGATACTAAAGTGCCTGCTTAAAGGAAAACCGCTTGTATTTATGATGGCATACTTCTTGGCATTCCAACTATCAAGAAAACATAGAAAACTCAATAAATCATTCCAGCAAAAGTGCAATGAAATCATGTTCTCTGTTGCTAAAGAGGAAGTTGTGAGTCTGAGTGATAAAGACCTTTCTGCAATGTTATCTAAAAACCTCTATATTGATAAATTAGTAATTGAAAGAAAAGATAATACCTTACTGATTCCTTTGGAATGCTGTATTAGCAATATGGTTAATTATGTCCAGGGATTCAATAATTTTAAAGTAATCGTTGGAAATGAATATATATTGTACCAACTTGCATACTGGATCACCGACAGCCAATTGGAACTGAATAAAATATCAGAAATCGTAATAAAAGCAAACCCTTCTTTTATAGAAAGAGGACTTGAATTTGAAACAACAATTGAATCATTCGAACAATCAATTCGAACAAAAGAATATAATAAACTATCATATATTGATAAATTAACCCTTACCCGTTTCAAACTATTATACAATATTCTTGATGACAAGAAAATGGTTAAACGGGAACTCACAGTTTCAGCAATCAGAAACCTGCTAGATAAATACAAACCAGAAAATGAACATGAAAAAGCAATTATCTCATACCTACTACAGGAATATGCTTCTACCAGAACAAATGAATCCTTGCAAAAAAAACATTCTGATATCAAAAATAATATTCATGATCTCCTCTCTTCTCCTCTTATTAAAAACAAAGTACGCATAAGAAAATGTGGTACATGGTTGAAATACACATTATATCCTATAAAACCCAAAATAAATCTTGAAACATTTGAAGATATAGGTCAACTCGTGCAATTCCCGTGCATGAAAAAAATATTTGAAATGAAAGGAGGACCTCATAATGTATTAGTTCCTATGTTTTCGACCTTGCTATGGTTCTATACCATTGAAGATTGCCATTATATAATCAAAGATATTATTGGCCTTGAAAAGTATTCATATAATCTGACAAATGAACAACTACGTTCTTTAATCGATGAAAACGAAACACCAAAATACCTTTATGGTCATTCAGGTTTTGTTCCTTATTGCATCGGATATAATCAATGTCCCAGGTGCTGGATATCATCCCTGAGTTTTCCAGAACAATACTACATAAAAAAAGATAACCGACAATGTTTAGAGATTCGTGAGTGATTACATGTACAAAAAATTAGGCATTTTGCTTTTAGCCATTATACTGGTAGGAACCGCTGTTGCAACTCCTCTTGATATTCGTCCATCATTAATTGACCAAGAGGAATTCAATTCTGCTAATCTATATGGAAAAGTTACAAATAACTTGGGTATCGGGCTCTATGGTGCAACTGTTACTGCCAGAAATCTCGATACTGATAAGATATACACAACAACAACTGATCCTAAAGGTCTTTTTGGATTATCAGTAACAAGAGGAAAGACATACGAAGTTAACGTGAATTATAATGGAAATGTAAAAAACTATGATGGATTGGTAGTTCCTCTTAGTGGAAAACGCTATGTAGAAGTTAAATTAGCACCTTCGACTTCACTTAATGGAGATAGTACTACATGGAAATGGATAAACTTCAATCATTCAAAAGTAGCAAAGACGGACTTCCTCCTTTCCAGACTATATATCGGAGAAGACCAATATTTCAAATCACTGGCAGCATACCCTCTACAAAATTCCGGAATCAACTGTGGAAAAGGAAAGGGCTATGTGGGTTCCAAAATAACCGGGATTTTAAACAGTAGTGGAATTGCGACTTTTAAGACTGCAAATGCAAGCATAAATGTAATTGACAAACAAGATGGGTACTTTTACATAAATTTCAATGATGATGGAATTGTTGAAGTGGTCATACCCGAAGAATTCAAAGTATCTGAGTTTTCAGGATACAATCCTCAAGTAATCAAATGTACTAGTGGAATATATCATAACACCTTTGTTCTAATTGGAAATGGAGAAATACGCAATGATAGAGATAAAATAACATTCATGGGTAAAAAAGGATCCGTGCTCATGGGCATCAATGAAAAAGATGATACTGCTCTTGATGAGTATGTCTCATTACTCGCAAGCAAAAAATTAAGTATTATCATAGACTTTTTCAGTTTTGATAATGAAACAACAGTAGTTCCTGTTATACTGAACCCTGAATGCAAACTTTCAAACATGATATTAACTAATGATTCATTCAGCTTTAATGTATCCACTTCGGGAAAACAGAAAGCTGCTGTCCTCTTGCGTACAAATTCAAGTGAATATCAGATTACTTCACTTACTGTAGACAATTCTGAACTGAAAAAAACCAGTACATTAGAAGAAGCGTATTCATTAGCTATAGTCCCTAAGACTGCTACTATTCAGATAGGTAATGAAAACTATCAATATATCGTCATGCCTGATACAGTTCAACGGAGAATCCAGGGATCTTACACTAAGAAATAGAACGAATGTTTTTATGAATTATTGGGGGTTTCCCCCATTTTTTAGGTGATTATATGCGAACTATAGCCATATTAACTACTAAACATGCTTATGCAACTCAAATTACCCAAGCATTGGGAGAGGATTCTTACACATACAACGTGAGAGGAATACCTGTAATCGAGATTAAGTGGAATAATACTCTTTACAAAATAACTTATTTTAGTGGTCATCTTATGGATTATAGCTATGTGTTTCCGCAAAAAAAAGATATTAAATATACAGATTTCCTATCACGTCCAATAAAAATGCAAGATAAGGAAAGTGAAGCAACATACTTATTGGAATCAGTTATTCCAAAATCAGATTTAGTGATTGTTGCCACCGAAAATACTCCAGAAGGCGATTGCATTGCTGTAGAGGTAGCAAAACTCGTCTCTAAAATGAAATATTCGATTCCTGTCAAAAGAATGAGATGCAACACATTCTCATACAGAGATATTAAAAGAAATTTATTTAATCCTGAATCAATTGAACAATCAAAAGCCGATAGTTACAATGTCCTGATGATGCTTGAACACATATATCAAAACGTACTCACTTATCAATTATCCAACTATCTTTCAAAAAAGACAAGAGATCATATCGGATACTTTGTGATTGATACTTGTCAAATACCTTTATTAAATTTGATCCTTGAACACGAAGAAGCCATTGAAAAAGAGAGGATAAACGAAAAGTGGAGCATTTTTGGTAAAATTGATATTGGAAATAAAATAGGAGTAGTTATTGAGCCAATAGAAAACGTATTTAGTTCAAAACAAGAAGCTAGTGGACGGATGAAAAAAATCAAAAGCATAAATACTGTTGCAACAGTACAGCATATTGAAAATAGAATAATAAGAATAGCTCCTCCCAAACCCCTGAATTTTGCATCTTTGATGACAGAATGCGGTAAACATTTAGATATATCTACAAATGAAATAATTAATGTTTTACAAGAACTATATAAACTCGGTTACATATCATATCCTTTTACGAATGAACAAGAATATCCTATAGATTTTGATTTTTTGTCTCCTTTGAAAGAATGGACGCTTTTTAAAAAGAGATTTACTACGATCTGTGAAAAGATTCTCGAAAATGGAAGCACTTACAGAGGGACTAGTTCAAGAAAAACAACTCCAATATACCCCTGCAGGCCACTTGCAATGCAACACGATAAAGATAAGAAGATGCAAGGTGTATTTTCAATAATATTCAGGCACTATGCTGGCCTTCTTTCCGGACCATTTGAAATCGAACAACAAAAAATCAGTTTTTCGGTAGGAAATGAGAATTTTTATTGTATTAATGGAACAATCCTGAATAATGGGTGGACAGGGACATATATTTTTGACCTGATTGAACTAAGATCTCCTCTAAATTGTGTACCTGGTGATCAGTTCCCATTAAAAAAAATTGGAATGAGCAAAATAAAACCACAGCTTCAGCCGTTCTCCTATTTTGACATATATACACATGCTCATAAAGAAAGTTCTGGATTTAATACTACAAAAATAATTGAAAATTGTATCAGAAGAGGTTTTTTATCTCGATCTCAGAAAAATCTAAAGACAACATCCCTTGGTAAAGAGATTGTAAAACTCTTCCAAAAAAATGTTCCAATAATAACTTCATTCAATATCAGGAATTCATTTAATTTACTTTCACTTGATGTACTTTCAAGTAAAAAAACATTTGATGATGCAATTAATCAAGGAATTCATTTGATAGAATTGGTTTCAAAATCAATTATATTAAACGAAAATAAAATTCAAGAAAATCTTGAGAAGATACTGATTAGTCCAGAGTTCCAGATCGTAGGCCAATGCCCAAAATGTAAAAAAGCACTTACCGTTAAGCAATATACTGACCCAGATGGAGAACTCCGTAGATTCGTAGGTTGTTATGGATATCCTGAATGTAAAAATATTCTATCAATTCCTAAAGTTGGAACGTTGGAAATTGTAGGTTTGTGTCCTGAATCGAACTTGCCAATGTTCATTGTACATACAGAAAAAAGAGATTATAAATGGGGATTAGGAAAAGGACCATGCTTCCAGTGTAAGAATGAAAATTGTCAAGAACAAAAAAAAGAGACAAAAAGCAGGATTATTTACACGCCAAATATTGACAAAGAAATAGAATTGGTTTCTTCTCTTGTAGAAGAAAACAGCTAATTTTTTTAGAAACTTGATGCCATAAATGCATTATATGCCTGTGTATCCTGTGATATTAAATGATCTATATATACTTCAATTACTCCTCCGAGCACAGGAACATCTCTAAATGGAGCTACTACTGAATATAAAACGTATTTTCCCATGTGAGAATAAGCAAAACATAGTGCGCTTTGTACAATAATATAGAAACAAGAAATCATAATCGATATTGCGAGACATGTATATGCCTCACAAAAAAGATTAATGATATCATCAAAAATAAGTGCAAATTCCATTTTCTTTCCAAACACTTTTTCATCCTCCGTGAATCGAAAGGGATAAGAGATTTGATGATATTGCCATTGCAAAAAAAACAATCGATATTAAATAGAAAAACAACATGCTCATACTAACTTTTCCTGAAAGATAAACAAACATATCCAGAACAAGATTAATGAGTTTTATAAATATTTGGTTGAAACCTTCCATTAACTCTACCTCTGCGAAAGAATTCAGTTTAGAATTGCAGCACTTTCAAAGTAAGATTTATTTTATTTCTTTCTTTTAACAATTGTAGTAAATCTATATATAGTATATGGACAATAAATCGTTCTAATAGTCATTCAAAAATCTGATAGTCCATAACATATACATTTATGTATGTTCAGTCAGTTTTTGAAAACAGATACCTATCAAGATAGTGTTAACTATAATACTTACGATTCGAATCATATATTACCTATGAAAAAAAGCATTCTTTAACATCATTGGTAGTATATAGCCTGAATCTAGAATATTTAAGACAACAATACAGGAATCAATACTATGGATAAACTAATGTTCAATCTCCTGAATGGTAATTATCCCCTGTTTGAATCTCTTCAACAACAACTTAGAGATTCAGTCCAAAAAAGCCCTCTTTTTGTAATTGACACAGAAGGAAAGGTTCGTCTTGCACCATATACAATTGGCATCATGACAAACCAACTCTATACCATGGAAATGACAATACGATTGATGCGAGAAACGCATTCGATTGATACAGCAGTTGTAGTAGGACAGGCACTAAAGATAAATGAAAGCATGCAAGAACAAAAAATTGCTGCTGGAATCACAAATCAACTCAACAAGATGGGATTAACACCTGACGCTATCCTAAAAATCGTAAATAATTCATTTACCAGAACTCCAAGTAATGATAATAACTCAGTACCAAAAACACCCGAGAGTTCTCTAGTCAGTCCTATCAGAGACCTCCAAAAAAAGGATATTGAAACAACAAACAAATCTGATTCAAAACCGGAAGAATCCCAAGGATTTCTAGATCAGTTCTTACAAAATTAAGTTCAGCAGGTGACGAGAATGACAAATGCATCGATAGTGTTTTCCTCCGAAAAAGGAGGATCTGGGAAGACCACAATTGCCGTAAACGTGACATCCTATATATCCCATCTTAAAGAGGATCCAACACTCTTAGTTGATGGAGATACAAGAAATCAGACCGCAACCAAGATGTTAATTCCATCTGCAAAAAATGATGAGATTGAACAACTTGAAAAATCGGAGATGGTGATTACCACAGAGAACATAATCAACGGCATCTTTAAAAATCAGACTGCAATGATTGATACAGATGAAATCGTAGAACCATTAGAACTTGCAGCAAGATTATGCAATCTTAATGACCCACTTTCATATCATATATACACTCACTTCCCGGAAGAAACAAAAATAATCCTTCAACGCGATAGAATTGAAGGAGTCGTTGATCAGACGCAACAGAGAATCGTGACAAAGGCACTGGCGATTGGATTAACTAATGTCCTTTATCATGAAGATCTATACAATAACGAAATAACACAAGAACATTTACAACTTCTGAATTATACAGACTTCAAATTAAGGCCTGAGACCTTACAAAAACTTGATGATAGAGAAAAGATGAGAAGCGATCTTAAATTCAGGATGGAGGCAAACAGACAATTCCTTGGAGAAATATATCCTTCTATTTTTAAGTTCAATTATGGCCTTCCTATTGCATACATATTCAATAGGTTGGGATACCGGTCAACTCCTACATCTCCTCTTCCTGTGAATACATTATCACTTGTACCATCGAAAGGTAGAGCAATTATCAGTGATATGTGTCACCCGTCTCAGATCAGCCGTGAAATGGATGAAATAAACAGATGTCTACAGCTGAAATTCAGTCATGTATTCTATGACACAGAAGCCACAAGCAACACCTTAAAAAATGTACTTATTAGCATGAGCAACACTGAAATGATTGCAGTTGCTACTCCAAGTAACCTTAATGTTGAAATCGACATGCTGAAAAAATACATGTCCGAAATACAGGTTAGGGGGATTATCCTCAATAGCGTACTTCCCGATCAGTTAGATGAAGCTGTTGCTGCAATTCAAAAAAGTCAATTACCTCTCCTAAGTGTAATTCCTATGGATGTCGATGGAACGATGGCGAACCTATCATACAGAAACAAACTTGTCATTGGAACAAATACCTGTCTAGATTATCCGTTAAGGATAACGGCACTACATGTTCTTAATCGCACTAGAATCGAACAGAAGGATATACACAGGATCTTTAATGAGCCAAAAAATCTCTATGAAGAAATGATGAAAAAGCGTATGATCGCAAAACCAGTTGAAACTCCATCAAAAAACAACGACAAACAAAAAGAGAAAAACGTACCAAAAACAACTGGTAAATTAGGATTGGTAAAGTCTTTGTTTGGTAAGAAAATTGGAGATAAACCAATTTCAACTAAAAAGTAAGGAGGACCCTATGAAAAACAATAACCTCTTTATTTTTTTTGTTCTTTTAATTTATTTATCAACCTTCTTACAGCCATGTCTCGCAGAAACCACTGAAAATACAAATACCATTGATATTACAAATGATTTAATGGCAATGGCTGTTGCAGCATCGGTTGCTCCAAAAGAAGATTTATCAGTGATTTACAAGAACTATTACTCAATGCATTCCCGATTAGCAGAAGTCTATCTACAAAATGGATATATGCCAACTACCATTGATAATCAAAATCGGGTAATTAACAAGAATCATGATGATACTGCATTAATACAATTTATTCTTGCAAATGCTCTCTTAACAAAGAGCTATGAAACAAATGAACAGGCTTCTGATGAAGAAAAAGACATTATCAGTAAAGCATGGATCAATATAGGAAAAACAAATATTGGATCATCATTACAAACAATTTTAACGAAGCAAATGATCCTAAAAGGATATGTAATTGAACAGGAAACAGAATATGATGCAACTTTATACAAGGACGTAAATGATTTCCACGAAACTGCTAAAAACGAGTTCATTATAGAAAGTGCAGAAGATGAAGCATATTTAAAAAAGCAGTATTATTCTGCATTCTCTGACTATAATCAGTTTGAAATGGATAAAACCAGCGAATCTTCAGAAGATTACAGAGAATTCAAACTGTTAACTGAAGAAAATAAAGTTCTCACCGAAGAGCTCGAGAAATATAGTGATCTAATTGAGATTATAAAGAATACTGATGGAACTATTGAATACGTTGGTTCAGATGAAGAAGTCGAAAGATATCAAGCAATTGAAGATTCTCTCGAAGAGAATACTGAAAGATTAACTGAAATTCTTGATAAATATGAGATGTCCTCATCATTTAAGATTGAAAGTTTTGCATTAATCGAAGGAAACCAGACAAAGGAAGAAGACGAAGACAAAGTATCTGTCACTTACTTAACTGTACCACTCGATAAACTCATAGATCTCTCATACCAAAAGCATGAGAGCTATATGATATGGAGTTCTGTCATATACTCAGCATATCAAATAAATGAACCATTTATGACGAGTGATGAATGGGTATTGTTCAATAACTATGTAGTTCAAAATGAAGCTGTTAGGACAATAGAAAAAGAATTGTATGACATTAATGCCAGGATAAAGGAACTCCAAAATCAGGGAGACAACATAATTACTCCTGAAGAAGCAAATGCTTCAAAAGAAGATTTGGTCCTTGATGCAAACGAAGAAAAAGAACTTAAGGAACTTCGAGATAAGCGAACTAAACTCAAGGAATTAAAAAAGGATTATAGTACAAACCTTGATAATTACAAAGAAGAGAATAATATCAATTCAGTATATTTAAAATCAGACTATTACTACAATGGAATTGCTCCATTTGCAAACGGATATTATGATTGGAATCTGATAGATACTGTTGCAAGCAGTCTATATTTAAGTGCATATAATCAAGAACTTAAATACAGTAATGGATTATATTCAGCATCTCCAACAACTCTTTCTCTGAAAGAAGTTGAAAACGAAGATTCTAATTCTACTGCTGAAATCGAATCACTCAATCAGTTCTGTGCAATTTACGTCAACGCCAACGAAAGATTATCTAAAACAATTAGCAGTTATCCAGACTTTGTAGAAATGTATAGTTCTGATCAACTAGCAGATCTATACCTAGCAAAAGCAGATTTCTACTTGAACAGTATTAAGAATTCTAACATCAGAAATGCAGTGTACCTTGCAGCTATTCAGGAAGCAAGAATCCAGTGTATGTCTATTCCACATAAGAAAGTATTTCTATCATATGATTCTGATAATAAGCCCTCTGTAGAGATCTACTATACAAAGAGTGTAGATATCGAAACACTAAAAAACGTATTGAATCGGATATCAGAGAATCCGAACATCGATGAAGAATCAGCAATTATAGCAAACTGGAATGAAAATACAAATGCTGAATACCTTATCAAACAATCGTATGGTACTGCATCAATTCTCGCTGCAGATGTAGCAATCAATAACCTGATCAATGAAAGGATGTATAGTCCATACACAATTCCAATTACGACAGCAGATCTATCGGCTTTAACGCAGAATCCACTGATCACAGAAGAGCAAAGCTATACAATACACACACTATTGAATAGTAATGCTGTTGAAATAGCCAAATCAAACAACACACTTATTCAAGAGCTTAGGATGCAGTATGTCGATATGTACTATGATCCTATCGTACCAGCAATACAGGATCTACTCAAAGAAATCGAATCATGGCCAAATGATGATTCAACACATCAGGTAAATACAAATAATCTGGTACAATTAACTACCCAAATAGATACATTTATGGGTATCTATGATTCATTGCCTGATGCACAAAAGAGCAACTATACTATACCATATGATAGCAAAAACCTAATACCACTTTTACAAGCACCAAGTACAAAATACACATTAGCAAAAACAATTGTAGATAACAATATTCAAGTTTCTGATGACTTCAGGAAACAATGCGAATCTATTGTCAAAGAATATGAGAGCAATAAACTGAAGAAAACAGCATTTACAGTAGTAGCTTGTCTTGCAGCCGTTCTTCTGGTCGGAGCAATGGCGTACAAGTTCTGGTACAAGAGATTGCCAAACTTCAAGATGAAGATAACAGAAGCAACTGCAGAATACAATATTGTTATTAGCAATAGAGGTCAGAAGCCAGCTATATTTGAGAAGAATATATCCTTCAATACCAACATCGTGCCCCCAACTTTGACTGATAATAAAGTAATGATTGTAAACATTGGTGAAAAAGGTTTCACGTTAAAGGGTAGCCTTGGAGCAAACGAGACTAAAACCATTCCAGTCAAGAAAAAGGATTACACATTACCGGGACTAGAAGACAAAACAGATGAAACGACTGATGAGAATGAGAATATCGATCAAATAATGGAAATTATCAATCGAGGCGAGAATAATGAATAATTTGAGTAAAACCAAAGAGGGTATAACTGCTGCAAAGCAGATTTACTCCTCCCCTTCATTCATGCAACTTGCTTTCGATGCTTTTTATCCGTTAATCTCAAAAAGATTTAGTTATGCATCATCTGTGGGATATATATACAGTAATCCAAAACTTGATCAAATATATATCATTCTACTCTATAGCCTCCAGCAAAGAAAAGGACATAGTACCGAAACCATTAACCAGATCAAGAGATTTGCTATTGCTGAATCTAAAGATATAGTTGTAACAGTATCTAATAAATCTGAATTCTCTGACAAAGCAAGAGCTTTCTATGAGAAAAATGGATTTGAATGCATCGGCACAGATATGAATCATTACTACTATATATTAAAATACGAAAAAATCCAAATACCTACTGTCCTTTGTGATGAATGTAGTGATACTATTATTCTGGATAAATTCAGTCTACGTGAAAAGACAATAAGCTATCTTGCAATAGTAGCATACCACATCCGGATGAGAAATACTCACCCAATAGCTATAGAGACTATGAATAAATGGATTAGAAAAAACACCCCTCAGGAGAATTATGACTAATACAGTAGATATACTTCAGGACATCTTCGCAGCAGTCATTCTCCTGACGGCTTTTGCAAATAGCGTAGGAATGGTGAATCCGATTTCCCAAATGTTAGTCCAATCTCAAATATATACAACAGCCACGCACTACCAAGTGCTTGACACATATAATGATATTGGACTAAACTATATGTCCAAGACCCCAATACCTGCGGGATATGAACTCGTTATACATTCTGGATCTTCAGGATACGCAGGCCTTCGGGCAGTGGGATCACCGGCTTCTGATGAAAAGGTAATTGGAAACTACCGTGGAACTAAATCCGGTACCGTACAAGGACCAGGATGGATGATATTGAAATCCACCACAGAAGGATATGAAGTAATTGATTACCATGCTGCAGATGGTGCCAGCACATTAATAAGTGAAGCTCATAACCAAATGCCATTTGAATCACAATTAGTTGGCCTTGGAAAAGCATTATCAGATGTAACCTCACAGCTATACGACATCTAAATTGGTGAAATTTATGAAAGCAGTTGAAAACAAAAGACCAGCTATTATACTTTTCATTACAACTATAGTAGGGATTATACTTGGATCATTATCTCCACTTATAGGTGCAATTACAAGCTTACTAGCAATAGGAACAATTATCCTTGGAAGAGTATTGTTCATTTCAAATAAAGATATACCTGATAAATTAGCTCTTAGAACAACTTTAACCTCATGGGCTCTATTTTCACTCGCTGTATTCATCCCAAAGATAATACAGATTCTAACCCAGACAGTCAATTATTCTGATATATATAGTTTAATTTTTGCTTCAGTATTAGTTGGACTTACTTTATCAGTTGAAGCATTTAGAACAAAAACATTCCAGGGAATATATCTTCCAGATATCATCACCTATGCAGGAAATTACATGGTAATTGCAACAATAATGAATTCAATTGAATATGGAGTGATATATGTATTAGTTGCAGGAAACCTCAATTTATCATTCACAACAGGAATCGCTTATGCTGCAATCTATAAATGTGCCGCTGACATCCTTACAATACAATTCTCATGCACTGCATCACATCTGATTGTAAGATATCTACATAACGCACATAAAGAAACATTCGAATGCGCCCCATTGTACTCTTGAGGAGGTCACATGTCAGACTGTCTAGAATACGTACTCGGAAAAAGAACTGCCTATACAATCGAATATGGAACAAATGGATTAACACTAGGACCTGGATTCAGATTAGCTGTTTTTATGCTAATCAGTTTCGGTACAATAATAATATCCCCATCTACTTCATGGATTGGACTCATAACAGGAAATTTTGTCGTATTTATGGGAACAATGTGCATCATGAAATATGCAATGGATATAGAAATGCAAATTAGTTATGGTACAATTATTGCTATGCATATCATCCATGCTCTGACATTTTTAATGATATCTAGAATGTATATCTATGGCTTAATAATCGCATGGATAATAAATGCTTACATAATTTTTGAGATCCAAAGAGATCCAAATGCATTAAGAAACGGAGGGTTATAATGACAACAAAAAAGAGTTTCCTTCTTATTCTTGTCGTTTTACTCATTATAGCTCCCTTAAGTGGATGTACAGACAAAAATAAAGACAATGTAACCACTGAAGAACCAGTTCTTAATGTAAAGAATAATTCTCAGGCATTCTTACAACAACTAGAAACAAAAAGTGTTACCCTTAGAGAAGTTGGAAATAATAGCGCAGAAACTCTGAATAGCCTAACAAGTTATGGAATAACAAGGATCATTTCACTTCGTCATCCTAAAACTAAAACTTCAGGATGGGAGTATGACTTTGCTTCAGTTAAAGGCTGTCAGAAATTCACTGAAAAACTGATTGCAAACCCTGAAAGAGAAATCGGGATATTTGGAACTGTTACAGGAAAAGTCGTCCTGCTTGGATCCATTCCTGCATATCAGTTCAGCAATGATGTCAGCTGGCATTATGTAGTGCCAATCGGATCAACTGTTGTGTTGCTCAGTGGAAATGATCTTTCTACATTGTATGCAGATTCATACCGTATATGTGAAGCAATACAACAAAAACTTGGAACTAATGAAACAATTATTAGTGTAGATGATATAAACAAGCAAATATATCCATCATCAAATACGCAAAATACACAAAACGTATTTGATAAAGTAGCATCAGCATCAATAAATACAACCGAAAACATTCCAAATAGTTTCATAGGTTCCTTTACATAACCTCTAAACCTTGAAACAAAAGATCCCCCATAATAATTTGTTGGGGGATCCTTTTATTACTTTGATTATTCAAAAAGGAGATTACAATGTTTGCACCAATGATCCTGACAGCAATTGTCGCAATTTTTTGCATAATTGTATCATGGAATGATATCAAGACAAGAGATTATAATACGCTTCCAGGGATTGCGGTACTTATATTCATTGCCGCAATGAGTACAATATCAAATAGTGGACAAAACCTACCTATTACCCTTATAATAGGTGAGAGTTTATTCATAAGCGCAGTCTTTACGGCAATAACAATCTACATCTCAGGGATGAGTTTTGATAGAACAACAATATCATATACTATGGGTATATTCGCTCCAGTAATATATATTTTCTTTATACTGTTAAAAACTACAAATCCGGTCATCCCCTTAATTTTATTCGCATTTCCTCTAATGGCATGGACTATTCCAAAACAGATGATTAGAATCCTTGTAGCAAGCAATCCTGTTGTAAAAATAATCTGGTCAGCTGTGTATATAGCAATAATTATAGCATCTAGTGCATTCTTGATAAAATATTTAGGAGATTCAACACTCACAAGGGCATTAATATTACTAAATTTCACAACCCCTGTCGGAATGCAGTTCCGCCAATTGAGTATTGGTAACGGAGATGTAATGTTAATATGGATGATTACAGGAACATGCCTGTACCTTGAAATGGATCCAACTGCAGGATTTGGAGCAATTTTCTATGCTGTTCTATTGATGTTCATTTTTACACCATTCAGGATATATTATAATCTGAAAAAACACGATAATGAAATTATAAAGCCTTTTATTAAAAACACTGTTTCTTTATATTTCAGTGTAATGATCGGAATAATAATTTCATACGGTCTAATACAAAAAATAATTATCAATCACCTTATTCAAAATACCGAAATTACAACTAAAATTGGTTTGATTACAATAATTGGGATATTGATGTTTATTACAACAGTTCTTCTACGAAATAGTTGGTTCAAACCATTTAGCAGAACTATTCCAGTATCGATTAAACTAGCAACTGTATCTCTGATTGGATATCTTATACTCCCTCTTAACTGGTTCATCGGTTTGACAGCAATCTATACCGCAAGATGTATTCTAACACGTAAATCAGACATAGCTAAGACCAAAAACATAAAAAACGAATCTATAGAAATTATCGTATTATCGTTCGTAATAGGATCTTTCATACTCTTAATTGAAGATACTATATTTGCTGTATATAATAACAGTCTAGGGATCTTAGCAATGCCAGCAATGCTTATAATGTTCTCTATAATGATAGAATACTCTTTATCATTTACAAAAATAGTAGAGCATACTGGAAAAGCAGATATGGACAATATCAGTAAAAGAATTGAAAATATCAAAACCCTGAGAAACGAACCGTTTGCTGTAGAACTGACACTTGCATTTATACTTGTCTGTGTAATCGGTTCACCTGGATATTTTATAGGTCATACGATATTAGGATTCTGATTCTGGAACCATCCAGAATTTATTTTTTAAAAAAGTTAAGCTGCTATTCTTGTAGACAAAATCTCTAAAAGAATAGTATTCATTTCATTAGATATATTTTTTATTTTTTTATACATTTCTAGTGTAATATAGCTAGTATTAGTTCCGATTGGAAATTTATCCATTTGTTCAATACGATTGTTTAGTTTTTTGCCTTCCTGGAACAATCTATCCCAAATACTAAGCTTTTTTTGCATTTCCATATCTACTTCATCTTTTTCGATTAAAGAAATAATATGTAACGCAGCTGGATGATTTGAACTGGTTAAACATTTCTTTAATAATTCCCATGAATCTTCCACAAATCTCACCACGATAAATTGAATTGGTTTTCTCTAAGCAGTTGCCTGAACTCATAAGCAACGCTATTAAGATATTCCTGTAGATTGTGTATGCCCGATGATAACAGTCTACAATAGGTTACGTATAGATATTTTTCTCTGAGGATCTCATCAAAGCACATCATTGCTCCACAGGTTTTGTTTGGAGAAACAAACCAATCTCTATACTTAAATGGACTGCCTCCAAATACACTATCATTATTGACGACAAATGTTCCCCTTAAACTTAGTTGACAGGGACCAGTGAAAAGACAATTGCAATATACCTCTGGAAAAGTAGCGTGTCGCCCATGAGTCATCATACTGAATCCAACAGTCATAGAATCCGAATTATATCTAAATTTAAGATTGCTTGTCTTTATATCAAGACTTGATACTGAAATCCCTCCACTCATAAAGAAAAGGTCAGCTATTTTTTCGTTCTTCTTTAGATATGATCGTTCATAAGATTCATTGGTTGTCAGAAATAGATCATTTTCCTTGAATACACCTGCATTAAGAGCATACTCGTATACCTTTTTCTCTTCTTCAGTATCAATCATACCAATTAATCCAGCAATGCAATCAACGATAGTCTGATCAATATTTGTTCTCGCTGTTTCCATATCTAAAGCTTTGTCATTGATCTCTCGAACTCTTTGGGGATTTATCGCTTTCTCTATGCTTTCCTTGATACCATCAAGTGAAATGTATTGTTCTGTGTTAAGAACAATTCTATAGTAATCAATACATTCCTTAATATATTGTTCAATATCAGTCCCTGATACTCCAAAGTTTTCTGGATTACTTAAGATAGCTGATACATAATTGACATTCTGAATGAACATATTCCTGCACATTTCAAAGCGAGCATTCGTTTGAGCAATGCATTGATCATAACTCTCTCCACGGTAAGTTCCTGTCATGGTCTATCTTTTCCTCCACTAGTATTTGGATTAACTGCTTTTGAACCTTGTCCAAGAACATATCCAGTTGTATCAGTTGTTTCATCAAAGTCATTCGAATGAGTAAAGAACCTGTCATCTAACTCTACATTATCTCTAATGCCTGCAAAATCACTAAAAACAAGGTTTTCGGACCAATCACTTTTATTGAAATCATGTCCAAATGCCATTCTTGCCATTCCAAGAATACTTGTAGGCATACCAGCATCAATGGAACTGAACATCTGCGCTGAAACATCGTTATTATGAATATGGGCACTTAAGGTTGCAGATTCCATAGTATATCTCCCTTCTGTAGTAAAGGGATCTCTTGTACCGAATATAGATAACCTTGCCATTGAACTCCAGAAATTCTTTGTACTGCCTGTACTGACAATACGGATATCTTTAGATTGAATACGGGAATAATTCGTTTCATCCCATTCGGCATTTTTAGTTATCTCATTTTCAGTCATAGCATCCATATATCTAGCAACATTGGCATCAGTAATATTGTTCGTATTATCCAATCCACCGTGTCCCATAACCACGAATTTAACAACTTTTTCTCTTATTGTCTCTGGATCCATTTGAGAAACTGATGCGAGATTATTTACATTCTGTTTCCATTCCTCTGGACTTGCTGAGTATTTTGACCAATCACCGTCATAACAGTTATTGACAACATCCCTGATACCATATGCCTGACTACTATTATCAAAAACAACTCCAATCTTTTTTGATACAGTAGTATCACTATGTAGCGAATTTACTAATTCAGAATCAGAGGAAAACAATTCCTTGATCTTATTAAAATTACCGGATAATGTACTAAGCCTTGATTTGTACTCTCCTTCACTAAGCCCTTTTACCAATTCCGAAAAAAGGACTCTATCGTCAAAAATACCATGTTTAATACCAAGATCATTTTTTAGGTCGGGATTATCAAATAGAGTTGTTACCAACGAAGAAGAGTCTTTAAACAGATACCTTGCGGCTGCATACTTCGATGCTAACGTATTCTGGATTTCAACTGCTTCAGTTGTAAGAACAGCATTTCTACTTTTTGTGATCTTATCTGCAAGATCCTTGACATCAGAAGTGACAATTACCTGAGATCTTTCTACATAACCATCGCTAGATGCAATCTTCCGCACATATATTGTCCCATTATTGGTGATATCCCTTAGATCAACAGAAACCCCTTGTTCAACTAAATCTTTCTTAATATCTTCCATTACAGCATTGAATTGTTCCTTTTCAAATGAATAATTCACACCAGATTCCATCATCTTAGCTGTTCGAAGCTCGTTATTTCTAATAGCACGACTAACATCTTTGAACGATACAGACTGAGCAACCATCGTTAGTGCCCTTCCTGATACAATTCCAGAAAGGATAGGAACATTATATGTATTCTCCTCAATCGTTCCTATCAATGCTTTATAACCAGATCCAAACATAAATTCTTCTGCATTACGAAGATTTCTGTCTATATAACTTAAAACACTTACCTCAAAGTTTCCACTAATTAAACTGAGACTTGCTGACATCATTACCGGAGCAACCATCCGGTGTGCACCATTTTTTATTTGTTCCGTTATTATTGTTGATAACGATTTTGATGGTCCGACTATTTCCTCACTAAAATACACTTTTTTAGTAAATGAATTAGAACTCGAACTAACATACCTATCTATCGCCTCAAGAATATCATCTTTTATTTCCTCAAATGCCTCAGTTACAGATTTAAAAGAATAACCGCCTGACCTACTAGCAGCTTCGGAAAATGTATTACCTACTCCACTAGCTATTCCTGAAAATCTCTGAGATGCATTAGTCATACTCTCCGAAGCACCAGATATTGAAGTATGAATCTTGCCAGCAATTGATCCTGCTATTGGACCTGTAGAAATTAAATTTACAAGAGTATTCGTTCCAACCATGAAATTTGCTACACCTTCTCGTTTTTCGGCAATGCACATCTCAAGGCCTGTAAAAGGAGCCTCTATAATGGATCCCATTGCATCAAACACGGAATGTTCTCCCCCGTTTGAAAAAGTAAAAGATTGAAAAGCAGACATTAGCCCTGCATTCAACCTGGATGAACTGTGCAACTCACTAATCACTTTTCTATAATGATTCAATTCGACCTGTGCATGGAGCGAATCCAGCATTGCAAGACCGGCATCACCTGCTAGAAGCGATCCATGTACACATTGATATGGATCATCAAGATTTCCATCCATTACATAATGAAAAGAACTTAGCTGAATCGATGCTAAAGAAGGATCCAATTTGCTTTTTGTTCCTCCCTGTTTTGTCTTAAATTCAGAAAAGATAAGCTGTCCTTTTTCTGAAATATAATGAGTAAAGGATTCATTACCAACTGAATCAGCACCAACCACTTGAATCGGAACTTTTTCACCTGACTTTCTCCCCTGAAAACTGTACATAAAATAATTTTCACCATCACCGTGAGAAACATATACAGAATCAACTTTAACCGAAATTTGTCGTTCTTCGGTTCTAATCACCGATCCTTCTTGTAACTGGCTTACTCCTCCATATATTTCATGACTCTTTTCTACACCCAATTGTTGGCATAAATTCTCAATGCCTTCTTGGTTTTCTTCTTCATGAATATAATCTCTGAGTATATCGATCTTATAAGAACCAATTTTTTCCCCTTGTGCATTATAAAAGGAACGTTCGATTTTCTTTCCATGAACCGTATCAATCACTTTTCCATTAATAGCAATATCATGGAACCCTTCCATTCCTACAATGCTATTATATTGAGAATCAGATTCAGTTCTTGAGATATAATATCGTGTTCCACCCTGTTCAAAAGTATTTTTCTTTTTTTCATCCTCTTCTTTTTGTTCACGGGCCATTTCGTTTGTTCCTACTCCAAAACCCGTAACCTGAATTGCCGCATGAGAAGCAGCACCTATTGCTACAAGTGTACCATAACCCACTGCAGCCTCCAAACCAAATACAAGAACTCCTGCAACCCCCACGGTTAATCCAAGAGCAGTTGCACGTTCCTGAAAATTATTTACGTCAATCAAGTGCTGTGATATACCAAAACCATTGTTAATATCCCTGTAGAATTGGCCAGTCACATCTCCTACTGCAAGAGAAGCAACTCTTATTTGCTGCTGCCCCAAAGTATACTTCTTCATGCTTTCGGTTTGTTGTCCTTCCCATGGATTTTCTCCCCTCCATGAATCTATAGCATCTGAAATATTATCAAAAATACCTTCGGGAGCTGCATTGATTACCAATTCAGATGACTCCACAATTCCTGATACAATCCTTCTAGCCCGGCTATACATCTCTCCTTCAAAATGGGAAAATTCACTTACTGTTGATTTAAAAGTCCCCCCATTTGGTTCTTCTTCATTCAGGGCAGATTCCATATCATCCATTTCATCATCGAAATTAGATAGGTCGCCAATTCCATTTCCAAATTGGAAATTCAGCCAGTCATCATTATCAAACATATATTTTCCGCCAGGAATAGTTTTAATCGTATAATTTAAATAGAAAATTCTATTCGTGATTGTTTTTAGTCACGCCCATATTTGTTTTTTAGAGTATATACATATTTCGAAAGAATAGTACATATATAACCCTAAACTTTGAGAAGTAATTATATTTTATACGAATCACCATTGCACGATTCGTTAAGGAAGTTTGTAAAACAAACAACGCATATCATCAACCACTTAAAATTAAGCTATATATATATATGACAAAAACCAAGTAGAGTATATCTCAACAATATATGAAACAGCTGCTAGAAAGCAGTTTTTGTTTAATGAGATAAACGAGAACTAGGCACATTAGTGGAAACTATCGGGAATCTGCACTTTAATTAAAATTTATAATTGAAATATGAGTGTTTCCGAATTTTCAGCTACGTGTCAAACTAAATAAAATTGCATAGGTGAATAAAATGTTTGGACAGAAAATTAGCTTGCAGACAGAAAGCAACACTGTTGATATACTCAGAAAATACGGACCATACCTGATCGTAGCAGGAGCCGCAGTCGGTTCCCTGGCCGCACTGTACTACCTCGGTTTCACAGAAGGTTCTGAAATGGTTAGCGACGGCTACGACGCCGCAACCGGCACCTTAACAGATAATAACCGTATTGCACTTGAAACATCTGCTGAGAGTGCAATTGACGCAGGTCTTGACGGTTCTGGTGAGGCTGCCTTCGGAGCATGGTAATCGTACCTGGGTAACAATATGTTCGGGAAAAAATGTCAGTTATTCAGCCCTATCCAGCTATACACTGATCTGATAGGAGTTGGATACGCATTCATATTGCTTGCAGCAGGAGCAGCAATGCTTGAACGTATACTGAATGAAGTATACACAATGGTAGAAGCAACTGGTGAATCTACTGTAACCATTATCGATGCACTGACAGAACAGATCGTAGAGTGATCAAATGGAAATGTTTCAAACAAGCTGGAGAATCGTATTCAATTACGTGATAGTAATTATTGCCTCGTTTGCAGTACTACTCCAAATCCTGACTCTGGCTTCGAGAATACTTCCATACTCATACGATCTTTCCCGATATATCCAGTTCGCTGGATTAATTTAGTACAGATGTTGAATAAATCTTCTCCATTTTTATGTTCACGAAAAAATGCCAACTAACATTTGAATCAAATACCATTGACGTAATGAGAAAATATGCCCCTTACTTCTTAATCGTTATGGCAGCGGTTGGAACTGTAGTTAGTTTGTACTATCTTTCTTTTAGAGGATCTCATGAAACACTTGATGAATTAGGAGATGCTGCTGCTGATTCTGTTGATGCTAATACGCGAATAGCAAGAGAAGCAGTGGGAGAAGTCTATCTAGAAGTTGTTCCATAACTTAAATTTTTATCAAAATAATTTTTATCAAAATATCACCACTAGAGGAATACAAAATGTTTGGAGAAAAAATAAATCTATCTTTTGAAGGCAGCCCTCTGGAAGTGCTTCGTAGGTATGCTCCACAAATAATTGGAGCAATGACTGCCGTTGGTGTAATTGCTGCAATATATTATATTGGATTTAATGCCAGTGATGATATGTTTGAGGGTGCTGGTGATGCAGCTGCCGATACAGTTGACGATACTGGGGATATTGCAGACGGAATCTTTGAAAGAATAGTGCCATGAGGAGAGTATATGTTTACATCAAAAGTATTCTTGGCATTTGAAGGAAGCCCACTGGAGATCATCAGAAAATATGCTCCCTATTTGGTTGGAGCGTTTGCTGGAGTAAGTATCTTATTGTTGTTATATGAGCAGGCATACTACGGGGGAGTAGATATCCTGGATGAAACTAATGATGGAGTAACAGACATTATCGGAACGTCCACAGAAACAACAAATGAACTTATTGAGGAATTTGGTCCATGATCATTGATGAAATCATTCCTGCTGGAATTAGATTTGCATTATATATTGCTGTAGTTGCAATTGCTTGTGTAATCGTATATTTAATAATGAATTCTGGTGCAGATCCACTTATTACTCAACAGACTGGTGGATATAATGATATGATCACCGCATCTACAACAAGAGTGCTCGATATTGTAGAAACTTCAGGGGTATTTTAATGTTCGGACCTAAGATGACTCTGATGCACAATCCTGTAATTGGATTGTATAAACAAGTAATCGGAGTATTACCCATCATACTTGGTTTCATGGGTGCATTAGTAGTCCTTACGGAATTATACCTGACTGTTCCTACTACAGTTGCACAAGGATTCATTGATTATGCTGCAGATATCATTGGTACGTGAGGATAATGTTCCAGAGCAAAATGCAACTATCCTCTAATTATTTACTCAATATATATGTTGATCTAATATCGCTTGCTCCAACCATTATTGGAATAGCTGTAGCATTAGCACTGATACAAGTGTCTATCAATGCTTATACCGCTGTACAAGGAGCTCTTGTTGACAATTCAAACACGATGGTCAACAGTATCATCGGAGTAATTACTGAAGAAAAAGCATTTGAATATTAAGGTGGAAGATGACAAGCCCATTTGATGTTCTCATGAAAAGCCCACGATTACAGATAACATTTGTCAGTATCGTGATATTCGTTCTTATTGCAGGAACGATCCTTTCCTTGATAGGTACCACCAGCACAACTGTTCATACTGGCTTAAGTGAAACAGCTACCACCACTGCAAATCAAGCTGATGAAGCAACAAACCAGCTAATTGCTGACTATAATGTAAACAAATATTTAGTTGAACCTGAAGATGTACCAGAACCTGCATATTGGGAAGATATGCGAGAAATTGAAGAATATTATACTCCTCATGCTTGGTGATAAGTTTGTTTTCAGATAAAATGGAACTCAACGTTGCAACTGGAACACTACTTGATGCATATATGACATTTGCAAATATGACATTAGCGTTAATGATGCTAGTTGCTTCTCTCTATTCCCTTATGTATGTAAAAGAGCATATATTGGTTAACCCTTCAAGAGCCTTTGTTGAAGCACTATATGAAGAACTTCCATTAACATAATGTTAAAGAAAACTACTATTTTATAGATCTATTTTTTGTAACTTAGGATTTAAAAACGTATACAATTTTTATGTCTCTTTTTTTAGGATAATTTATTCGAAAAAACTCTGGTTTGTTATTCTATTTTCCTATAGACTTTTTTTGTTAGTCTTGGAATTATTGTTCATTATTTCGTTAACAATGATTAACTAGATATATGAAAACTAATTATTTAAACTAAAAACTACCATCAGTTATATATATGAACTCGTTAATACGTCATTTATGAGTATGAACGTGTTTGACAGAGACAGTTTGATAATAAGGCCAGAACTACTGCAGACAGGTTACATGCCCGACCAAATATTGTTTCGAGATGAGCAATTAAATAAATTAGTTACAACCATCTCTCCAATTCTAAGAGGATATCAACCAAAAGATATGGTTCTTCTCGGTAAATCTGAAACTGGAAAAACAATTGTAGTAAACAAGATTCTCAATGATTTAAGAGAAAAAATACATCAAGAAACACTCAACCTTGAAATTATTGAAATATCTTATTCCATCTCATTTAGTCCTGAAAGAGCAATTCAGAATGTGATTTACAGAATCACAGAGGATGATAACGTATATGAAGCAGGACTCAATGAACAACAAGTTGTTTCAAAATTGATTGATATTCTTAAAACAAAAGAAATGTCCTTATTAATTGTTGATCACAATGTTCCAGGAAAAAAATCTAAGGATTTTCTAAAGCTTCTTTTTGATGCACAGGCATCCTTACAAACAAGGAATACAAATAAAAACATATTCATTTCTTTTATTCTGATTATTGATAGTGATATTGAAAAATGGCAAGTTGATGACAATTATATTACAATATTATTCTCCCCATATTCAAAAGAGGAAATTGAGAAAATTGTTTTCGATAGAAAGAGTGCATTTAAGGAAGGAGCCATTTCGGATGAAATCATCAAACAATGTATAACAGCAGTACCTAATAGTATATCTGATATACTTTCCTTACTTTTGGACACAACGATTATTGCTGAATCAAAAAATGCAAACTCTGTTACCGAAGAACATCTAGTTAATATGTTAAAAATAAGAAAACACAACCCAGTCATAGAAATAATCCGTACACTTACACCATCCCAGAGAATAGTAATCCAAATTATAGCTGCATTAACAAGTGAAAAAAAAGAAGTACATGCTTCTGACATCTATAATGAGTATGTGTCTTTATGTAAGAAAGAAAATATAAAACCTTTATCGAGACCACGAATCTCTCAAATAATTGGTGGATTTGAAGATCTAGGAATTCTCAATAGAAACGTCATCTATGAAGAAATTCCCGGCAGAATATCTACAATTACTCTAAATGTTTCATCTGAATCTCTAAGAGAAATGCTCAACGAGGTGAGTAAAATTGAATAACGATACCACAAATGAACTAGTTGCATTCCTGAAACTATATTATTGGGATGACATTCTAGAATTAGCTAACAACTACCCTGATAAAGATAACTTGATCGTTGATTATAGCAATATAGAAACTTACAATAGTGGAAATCTTGTCCCTATTTTTAAAGAGTCACCTGCTACATTTTTAGAGGATTTTAATGAAGCTCTGAGAACTATAGACCTGCCGGTTGATGTAGACCTTAAATCTGCTACTATCAGAATCCATAATTTCCCAGGAAGAATACCTATATCTGATATTAGAAGTGAGCATATTAACAAATTCATAGCTGTTGAGGGCATCATCAGTCAAATCACTAGTGTAAAACCAAAGACAACAATGACTGTACACCAATGCATGAGATGTGAATGTGAAATGGAAATATTCCAAACAGGGACAAAACTAATAGTGCCTCAATTTTGTGATAATGAAACATGTGGAAAAAAAGGACCATTCAAAGATTTAGTTGAAAAATACGAATTCGTTAACACCCAAGATGTATTGATACAGGATCCTCCAGAATCATTGAAAGGAAAAACCAACCCAGACAACCTGAAAATTAATGTTGAAGGTAATCTCGTTGGAAAACTCAATGCTGGAGATCGGGTTATTTTTAACGGTATTATTAGCATACTTCCAATCATTGGAAGGGATGGTAAATCAACGTATTTTGAATTCGTTCTTAATGCTAATTCATTCGAGAAACTTGTAGATGATTACGAGGAAATCGAGATCACTGAAGAAGATATTCAGTTGATCACGGAATGCTCTAAAGATCCGAAAATATTCACAAAACTCATACAAAGCATTGCACCCGCTATCAAAGGACATGATGAGATAAAAGAAGCTCTGGTGCTTCAATTGTTCGGAGGAACATCAAAGATACTGAATGATAACACTCGTATTCGTGGTGAATCTCATATAATGCTTATAGGAGATCCTGGAGTTGCAAAGAGCCAGCTCCTTAGAAAAATGATTGAGTTCGCTCCCAGAGGAATACTTGCCTCTGGAAAAGGTAGTTCAATTGCAGGCCTGACAGCAACTGCAACAAAGGATGAATCCGGAAGATGGACCTTACAGGCAGGAGCATTAGTACTTGCTGATGGTGGAATAGCTGCTATTGATGAAATGGATAAGATGTCAAAAGAAGACCAATCTGCATTCCACGAAGCCATGGAACAGCAGACAGTGACAATTACAAAAGCTGGCATCAATACAACTCTAAGAAGCAGGTGTGCTATTCTAGGAGCTGCTAATCCAAAATATGGTCGATTTGATAAATTTGAGGCCATCATGAGCCAACTAACTCTACCACCTGCTCTCATGTCAAGGTTCGATCTGATATTCCTTATGCTCGATATCCCAAATGAAAAGAAAGATTCCGAGATATCCATGCATATCCTGCAGTCTCACCAGGCAGGCATAGATCGTAAGATCATAGAGTCAAAAATGCCTTTTAGTGGTGAAATTGATGAAATCAGAAGAACCGCAAGTCCAGAGATAAGTCCTGAGCTAATCAAGAAATATGTAGCTTATTGTAGAAAATGTGTTATTCCAAGAATCCCAGATGATGTTATAAGAATACTACAAAACTTTTATCTTGATATGAGGAGAAGCACATCAAATTCTCAGGATAATCCTGTCCCTGTTACTGCAAGACAACTTGAAGGATTGATCAGGTTAACTGAAGCTAGTGCAAGGATACGATTAAGACAATTCGCTGAAGAAGATGATGCAAAGCGAACCATCCGTCTAACACTTGCTAGTATGGATCAGGTTTATAAAGACCCGTTAACTGGGAAATATGATGTAGATATTGTAGCTACCGGGACCAGCAAAAGCCAGAAAGATAAGATCCAGCTTCTTAAAAACGTAATTGACTATCTCGGAAGATACAAAGTACAAAAAGTAAAAATCATCGAAGAAATGAAACTGAAAGGTTTTGATGAAAGAACGACTGAAGAACTGATAGAAAAGATGAAACGATCCGGAGATATCCTGTCTCCTTCTCATGACACTCTAACACTTGTCTAAAGAAAAACAATTTTTATTTTTTTATACCATATTGGAAATCGAATACCTTTGTCTATCAATTAGTTCCTGTTTCTTTGCAGCATTCCAACCACCAACAGCCTGGATATAGCCTGTTACTCTGGAAAGCTGCTCAACATTATTTGACCCACAATTTTCACATGTATCGTGAAGACCACTCATAACATGGAAATCGTTCTGGCATATTGTCATGTCTTTCGTGAAAGCAAAATAACCAACCTGTGTGTTCTTGGCAATGTTCATTGCAAAATCCTTCAGGCCCTTCGGATCTGGAGCACTTTCTCCCATCCATATATGGAGAATATTTCCTCCAGCAACAATCGAGAAGAAAGCCTGCTCTATCCGTATACGTTCAGTCAAAGAAACACCTGCTCCAGGGGGAACGTGTGTACCATTTGTATAATATACAGGAAGATCTCTGGTTTTACCAAGATTCTTAAGAGCCAATTGAACATCACCCTTTATGACCAATTCAGCTTTCTCTCTATAATCTGTATGTAACAGATCTGATACAGCAAACCTTTGACATGTTGTTTCTGCAGGTGTTCTTGCAAGAGCAATTTCCATCCCATGTTCCTCAGATAGTTTTTTGGCATATTGACCCATCTCAATCATAGCTCTGATAGCAAGCTTGAAAGAATCCTTTGATTCGTGCATTTGTTTTCCGGTATGATATTGCACCATTTCATTAATCCCTACAACACCTATAGTGTAAACCAGAGCATTTAGATCTACAGCTATCTCTCCCTTTTGATTGGTACGTGGATCCTTTGGTCTTTGTGTAACAAATGGCATTCGGTTTGCATCCATTACCTTGGTCATCCATGATCGCTTTATCTTGAACAGTTTAATGCTTTCATCCATTAGAGCACGGAGATTTGCAAATAATGTTTTATCATCACCATTTGACCTGTAAGCTGCTCTTGGGCAATTCAGTGAAACTACCTGCCATGAACCCATTGAAAAATGCATACCATTATTGAAATCTAATTTTTCGTCAAACTTTGCATCGCTTCCGGGAGTAGCTGAGAACTGGTATGCACAACACTGGTAGCAGGAGATTCCATTTCCGGCTCCCCTGTATTCAGGAAGCTGATTGTCAAAATAAGGCGTTCCGAACTTTGATGCAAGTTTAAATGACATTGTATACAGGTCATCATACGTTGGCAATTCGGGATGAGATTTATTGAACAACTCATCTTCTTGCATGAAATCAGGCTCAATGGATATTTCTGGTTTTGGGAAACTGAAAGGTTTCCCCCAATAATCGCCTTGAAGCATGACATTCATTAAAGCTTTGAAGGATAACCTTACTTCTCTCTCAAACTCACCATATTCCCTTCTATGAGGACTTTGAATTCCATCCCATACTTTCCCCTTATAGACCACGGATTTGTCCTTCCAGAGCTTTGGTACGCCTGGAGAAAGCTGAACTGATGAGAACACCAGCTGTCCTCCGCGAGCTACCATCATTTGCGTCATTTCGTACACAAACATCTGCATTAACTGTTCTATTTCCTTGTATTCTTTCCCTTCCAAATAAGGTGCAAGGAATGTAAGGAAATTGTAGAATCCTTGACCACCAGCAAAGTTTGTCTGAGCACTTCCAAGTGCTTTGACTGCATGAAGGATAGCAACTTCTGCTTTCATTGCAGGTCCTGCTACACTTGCCTTGGTTCCATTTCCATCTGGCATCAAGCCATAGTAGAAGAAATATCTCAGATCCCAATCCTGACAAAATGGTCTTGTTCCAAGGTATTCAAGATCATGGATGTGGATATCTCCATTCAGATGAAGATCAGAGATTTTGGGCGGCAGTAAAAGCAAATACTGTTCCTTGGATATCTTATCTGCTTTCTTCTTGTGAGATGTTTCAGCGTTTCCCTGCAGGTTAGCATTTTCGTTGGCTTCAAATCCAGTCCCTAAATCGATTTCACATGCATCAACCACAGGAGTACCTATTCTTGTTGATACATTTCTCCATTCTATATGCCCTCTTTCCAGAAGTTCCCTGTTAACCATTTCCCTTATTAGGGCCCCTGACAGGAAACTAATCCTCATACTACGAATCTGGTTCTCGACCGAGATTGCTATTTCAGTGGCCTCTTCCTTTGTGATAGAAGGTTTTCCGCTAAAGGATTCTCCAAGTGTTGTATCCTTAATTAGTTGAGAAATTATTGCCTCTCTATTCCATTCGATAACATGCCCATCAGTAGTCCTTACTTTTGGAATGGGTGAAATGGTATTTCCATCTAAAGTCGATTGCACAACTTTTTTCGAATGAATGGATATATCTATTGGTTCTTGTTGGCTATCTTTAATCTCAATCATAAGATCCCTTCGTGTAGATTAACTATAATTAAATAGGAAAAGAAACATTATAAACGTTTTTGAGCCCGATTCTGAATACGATTCTCTCTTGTTGTACCATGATTGGTAACAGTGTGACTGCTCCCACGGTTAAAGCCTATGAGATTATCTTGGGATTTCTGGCTGCTTTTTTCGTAAAAAGAGCTATATTCCGGCATTATGCAAATGACCTGAAGTTCTTTCTGATCAGTTATTTGTGCAAAGTCCCAACTCCCTGCACCAACAAATCTCTTGTTGTACACCATTCTTGGATGCCACATTCTTTCCTTCATTACAGGACAATTAGCTAACATCAAGCTATTATGATTAGCAAATCGACTAGTTCCCTGTATTCTGATAAGCTCTGCATTTTTTACAAGGCCTTTCATATCTACGTGAGAAGTCAGTATACACACTTTTTCTCTGTTAGAATACCTTATTAGCTCCTTATAGTAGACCCAATTTACTGTCTCCGTACCACTGAAGTGAGCAAATATCCGTATTTTATCCTGGAACATCTCCCTGACCTTTGCAAGTTCTGGAATGAATTCTTTTGGTGAATCATGACCAAATGCAATTAACATTTTTAATAGAGATTGATGAATCTCTTCTTTTCGAGGATGATCAAAAAAATCAATTAAAATGAATGATTCTCTGTTGTTACCCATATAATGAGTTGTTGTCATTGAATGTACCAAAAATTTATAGCCTTTAAGGATCGCTTTTGCATGGTTTCTTGGTAGCATTATCATTTCAACATTTTTCTTTTCAAATACCCTATAGACTTGTGTTGCTGTCATTACAGACCTTTCGTCGTCTTCAAAGCTATCATATTTACCTTGAATCTGATTCTCTTCTAAATTGAAACTATCAATTATCATCATTCTTGGTGGAACATGTATATTATCAAGAAGAGTTGAACGAACTTTTCCGGTAATTAATACATCTGCTCCATTTGCCATATCTTTCCATAGATTTTGTATTTGGCCATAGCCGATTGTTGCTTTTACACCGGGACATATTTCTTTATTGTTCATTCCATTGATGTAACGTAAAGAATAAAAGAAGCTAATCTTATTTTTTTCCTGAATCTTTTCATGTATGTTTGTCAATTGAGTACCAATTATCTTGTCTGATGTAAGGGATATTTTTGGGAATTCAAGTGGATCCTGGAATATTGGAGTACGACCATGTTCTTTTGAATTAGTAAGGAAATACGACCAATTATTTATCTTAAGATCAGAGCATATTTCAGATTCTAAATAAGACACAAATGCATATTTTTCAAGCTTATATTCAAACAACAGACCAGCCATAATCCCACAAACCCTTCTTCGATGTTCGGAAGTCATCGATGGTAAGTATAGATTGATTCCATTTTTTATACTTTGAAAAATTGCCTCAGATAACCTCATTTCAATTCCAATACTATTTTCATGCATTTCTGTTAAAATGAAAGCATGTTTATTATCAATGATAAGATCAAAGGGGTATTTGCCAACTACTACCTCATGACCATTATTTTTATAAAATTTTTCAAGATGATATATATGTCTAACAGAACAATCTTTATTTGAAATTACACATGACCGATAAAATCCTTTGGCCGTTGTATCAGCACTTAGGATAAATGTATGTTGATAATAATATTTTCCAAGAGCATTTAAGAAATAAGGAGTCGAATTATAAACTGATCCATCATATTTTTGAAAATCAATCCATTTGTAATTAATAAGTTTGTTATTGAGTAAATGAAGTCTAATTTTCGCATATTGTTCTGATGAAAAAAATATTCCTTTCTTGATACCTATAATCTTTGCTAACAATGGAAAAAAGGGTTCAGCTGGAAGTAGCTCAAAAAAGTCTTTAGAATGTTTGATTTGTGATAATTTGAAATCTTTCAAGCTTATATACCTGAGAGCATCGGATTCTAAGGTTCCATCTCGTCTATCAAAAGTAACTTTATCAAAATTCCATCTTGCATATATTTCGTGAGGACCTGCTATTCGAGTTTCTAAAAGATTATTTGTATCCATTATAAGACATCCCTACAAAAAAAGTTTCCAACTATCTGTAGTATATATTTTGTTATGTTTGTGTGAAGTTATTCACCAGTATTTTCAATGTTCAAATATAAATTGTTTGGATTATATTTATACATCGTGGTGGTTGTTTTAGATAGTGTAAGATGATTTATTTATAAATAAAATGATAGTTTTTGTTTATATATTATGTATGTACTATCGGATCAAATCTAATATAAGTTATACATTGTTATTTGTAACGGACACACAACTTTAACAAATATACAGCAGAAAACGCGAACATATTTGAAAAGTTATATTCTGTTTTTTCGAGTTGTTTTGCTCTAAATGATTCCCTGATAATTTAGCACATTAAATAATTTAGTGGTTATGTCAGCACAATTAGTTAACATTATACAATATTAAATTTTGGAGACATTGGTGTGTGAATTTACACATGTGAAAATGTGTCTTGTTATTTGTATATCTAAAAATTATCTAAATATGTTTTGGATATTGATTTGATTTTTCTAAAGGTATTGTTTTATCATTTTGAGATCTAAATTTATAGCAAAAAGGAATAGTAAAAAAAACAGCGAAGTATGTTTTTTAATTTGATTAGAATAGGGTATATTTATTTTGAACTGTGTATTTGAATTTAAATTTGTCTTACTTTTTTAAAATGCGTATTGGATTAATTTTGAGTATTAATTTATTAATATCAAATCGTTGTGAATTGTAACTGTCCATATTCGGATTTTTCAGGATTTTAAGCATTCATATTTTATTCATATTGTTAAACTGGGAGTATTTTCTATATATCAAGAATTTCTGCTAGTTAAACTACGTAGTATTAATTCGATTTTTTAGTAGATAATTTGATAAGTCTAAATGTGATGATGAAACTAATCGTATACTAGAAATTGATTTTAATTTAAGAAAATATATTTTAATTCTTTAGAATATCTTTTACGTAAAAGGAACTGTGTAATAATAAATCTTGTGCCGAGTAATTATATCCACATGTGTGGATAATAGCATTTTTACATATTGAGTATAAAAATTCGGATTTCTTTTAGAATGTACTTAGCTAACTTATTTTAATTAACTGTAATTAAATTTGTTGCGTTTGAGAAGAGAAGATCCCGGGGGATTAACCCCGGAATCTTCTATGAGTGTCTCCATCACTCGCTGCACATATTCCTGTGAGGCTGATAACCGAAGTAGTCAACGACCATCGGACCTTTGTGCCTTATCCATTTTTCTGTGAAGCTAGAAACCGAAGTAACTAGCGACCATCGGGAACGGATTGATCAAGCCCTCGCAAAGAACTCACCTCGAGCCGGTGGAAATCTAGGAGATTGGGGAAACTCAGTCTTCTCGGATTATTGTGCGATTGGTCATAGGACCCCAAAGATTTTTTCTCTGGTAATACATTTTTAGTTGCTTTTTCATATATAAAGTTATCTATTATGACAAGTCTCATATTTTAACTGGAAAAATAGGGTATTACGCGAGTTTTACAATCTGCTCTTTTTTGATGAGTAACAGTGTGAACTGTTGAAACTACCCTGACCTAATCTAGTTAATAGATTTCCGGAAAATTGAGAATGTTGGACTGGCAAATTTAGACAAATTTTGGAGCATTTTTTAGGCGAATTTTTGGTCATTTTTGGGGTGTTTTTTTGGAGACCATATTTACAAAGTTAAGTGATGTTTTTGTTTGTCTTTTTTGGGTACTCGAGTAATTTTATTTGTGAAGTAGGCTAGAGCTTCAACTAGAAGAATAATAAGAAAATAATAGAACTGGAATATGGATAGTGTGATAATTTGAAGGTTTTTCCTTAAAATAGATCTGTCTTTCATCATAAATTCCATTTTTAGAAAGGATGAAAGAATGATTATTTTGATTTATATGTTTATGAATTTTATTTTTTTATCGATAAATTGTGATTGTTTACCTTACATGAGATGATTTTAAAAGATGGTACATGTTGTTTTTATTTAATCTTTTTGTGTAATAAATGAAAGAGTTCCTTTTGTTTTGAAGAAACTTCTTCTTAGGAATCAGATAGCTATCTTAAAACAAGTGTTCATTTATATTATTGGTTCAAAGTATGTTTTTAGTATAGTTGGTTTGTATTGGAAACATTGTACATCTTTTGAGTTTATTACTGTTTTGAGGAAGTTGTACTAATTAAGTATGTACATATTTTTTAAGATATATTTTTTACTTTAATATTTAAATATTAATTTTTATTTTTTTGCTATTTAACTATACTATGAATTAATAGACTCTAGTAAAAAAATGTATTAATTTTTACGGTTTTGTATTCTGAGGTTAAGCGGGTCTTTTAAAATTAATTATATAATCTACTGTTACGATTTTAATAGATAAAATAAAGATGGATCTAAAAACGAGTCGGTTTTAACAAGTATATACACTAAAAGTATATTGAATATTGAATTAAACTTTGTTTTGGGACATTAAACATGTATAATAAGTATCTAATATAACTACTTTTATTAATTGGTTCTTTTAAGAAATTTAGTACCATTTGTCTTTAAGATTGGCAATACAGTATAGTTTAGTTTTTTTATGACATAAATTATTTTAGTCACTTGTCATTACAAACATACATTTAATTTTAAGGATTTGAATGAAAATAATGATGATTAGTAGAACATAGTGAAAATTGCGTGTTTTAAGACATAATCATTTTATGTAGTAGTTACATCAATTAATTCGTTTAAATTAACTTTTTCTTGTATAGGATACAATTCAATTATTCATAAAATCGACATGATACTTATTAAGGTAGTTTGCTGAGAACATGCAGAAATTTAGAAATTTGGCATTGTAAAGAGTATAAATTTTATCAATCCATTATACATGATAATTATAGAAGTTACGAACAAAAATAGAGCCATTTATACGCCAGAACATTTTACTAGTTTTTTGTTGAATGGCTTAATAAAATTGCAGTGTTGATTGTAATAAATTCTGTATTTTATTTAAACTGTGAATCTGAATTTACTAGATTTCTGTAGCTCTTACAGTTAAATAATATATGATTTTATTGTAGTTAAAATTTAAATGTTGATTGCTGATTCCATGTATGTTTCTTTAATATTTAGTCATATTTCTAGTTCAAATAGTTCAATCAGTTGATACTGTTTGTCTACCATTTGTGTATATCAAAAGATAACATCTATAGCATCGAGACAAAAAAGCAAACAATGTTAGTGGTGATTTAAGATGGGATTTACTCACTATTGGACAATTAATGGAGAACTGGATAGAGAAAAATTCAAATCATATTCCGAAAAAGTAAAACAAATTGTTGAAAGTACAAATGTTGTACTTTCGGGAAAAGATCCCTGGAAAATGAAAACGCTGGTAACTGAAAAATCAATCGTTTTGAATGGATTCGCATATAATTCATGTGATCCATTTACCGTAAAACCAAATCATGCAGGAATGTTTTCATGTAAGACCAGGAAAAAACATTATGATAAGGTTGTTGTAGCCTGTCTGTTCCTTCTTCAAGAAATGTTTCCCGACCAAGTTATTTTGGGAACCGATGGAAACCGGAATGATCTACAAGCTGGATTTCAGCTTGCTATAACTGTTAGCAATCCAAAAACTGATGTATTCAACTATACTTTAATGATCTAATCCATTTAATTTTCAAAAAAAAGCAAACAGATTAGTGTGATTCAAATGGATAGAATAGAACTAATCGAAAAGAGAGAACAGCTTATAGAAAAGTCCAATCAAGCAATAACTGAAAAAGAACACATTGAAATCAGTGAAGACATCGCTGGTATTGATGAACAACTTGCAGAACTGGACTTCTTTGATCCAAAGCTCATCCAGGAAGAATTAAGAGAACTCCATGAGCTTGAAAAACCGGATTTAGAATATTGTGATTACAGCGAATTGGAGGATTAATCCTCCAAATATTCAAAAAAAAGGCAAACAAATAAATGGAATCAATGTGGTCCTTAAAATCTACATCCGGTTCAAGTCCGGAAAGGACCCCGTTTTAGGAACGTACCACCCAACACACAACCATAAAGGAGGCCTGTAGTGGATGCAGTCCTCCTTCCACCACACAAAAAGGCAAACAAAAAGATGAAAATCAAATGGTTCCGATGCCAGATACCTCCTTGCTGGTTAGCTGGTTCAAGTCCTGCCGGAACCCACAGCTAGAGAGTCTGTTCTCCTGCAGGCTCTCCACTTCCTATGTGGTTCCACGGCTGGTTGAATTCCAGATGGAACCTACCCCCAGACTCCCCAAGGAGAAAGACCTCCTTATTAATGTCTTTCTCCTATCCAAATAATATCTAAATCCAGCTCCGGGCATCTCCAACCCGGAGCCAATACCTCACTTTTCTATTTTTGGACATATGTTTAACATATTAAGCAGAAGTCTCCTTGCGTAAGCTGGGAGATGAATGCGTCTTATTCAATAATAATTATCATTAGATACTAATGCTTAAATATCTTAGTCTCATTATAAGATATAGGTTTTTTCATATGCTGTTGACGTTACCAATTAAGATAGATACTACTCCAGAACAAAAATCTGTTCTATGGGATCTATCTGAGAAATGTAGACTTATCTATAACTTTGGTCTGAGAGAACGTCAGGATGCTTACAAAAATAAGACTAGAATAGGTTATGTTAATCTACAGAATAAGTTGCCTGAACTTAAGAAAAAGTTTCCTGATTATAGATGGGTGTATTCCAAGGTATTACAGGGAACCTTGAAGTGTCTTGATAATAATTACAAATCGTTCTTCAATTTGAGAAATAACAAGGATAAGAAAGCAAAACCACCTGGATTCAAAGGTAGAAAATATTTTACTACTATGCTATATAACCAGTCTGGTTTTGAAATATCTGATTCTAATGGTTATGTTATTGTGAGCAAATCCATGGATACCAGGATACACAAACCAGAAGTAGAGTATTCTGAACAGGATAAAGTATACATTGGCTTCTCACACAATCATCCATCTGGAGTTTCACTAAAGTTCGAATTACCTGCTACTTTGATTGAAGACAAAATATTCAGCAAGGCTACTGATATAGTTCAGGTTAATATCTATCAGAAAGACAAGGACTTTTACATTTCGATTACTTATGAAGTACTTGATGTTAAGCATAATAACAATGATTCTTATCTTGCTATCGATATTGGTGTCTCGAAACAAAGCATGGTTGATTCTTACGGAAAATTCACAGAGTTGAAGAATAGGAGACCAGACAAGTATTGGGAACCTAAGATCCAACAGATTCAATCCAGAAGAGATCATTGCCAGAAGAACAGCAGAAAATGGAAAAGGCTTCATAACAACCTTGGTAAGATAAAGCGAAAATCATCTAATCAGTTAAAAGATAACCAGCACAAAATTACCAGAAATATTATCGATAATACGGATGCTAATACCATAATCATAGGTAAACTTGATGTAAAGCAAATGGCTTCAAGTGAACCAAAGGATAGTAGATATGAAAAAAGCATTCATAGAAGTACTCATAACTCAGGACATATAGGAAGATTTACTCAATTCTTAACCTACAAAGCTGAAAGCTTGGGTAAAAGAGTAATAAGAATTGATGAATCATATACCTCAAAGAAATGTTGTATTTGCGGAACTATCAAGAATATGTCACTTAATGACAGAACATATGAATGTGGTTATTGTGGAAACATTCTTGATAGAGACTACAATAGTTCTGTGAACATTCTCTTGAGGTATTTCAAACATAATGCTTTGTGGACAAGCTATCAAAACACAATTGATAATCTACGACAAACAGGTTTGTTGATCGGGGTTATTCCAACCAGAATGATACCGAAATGATACGAATACTCGTAGGAAGCTCCTTCCTCAAATCACTGCAAAGTGATTAGGAGGGAGTAGTTCATATAGTTTGAGTAGTAATATGATATCGAAGTGGTATGAAATTTATCTATCCGGTCCACGGTAGAATATTTTCTGTCCACTTCATGCTTCGGAAAATTTGTAACTACCAACCAACACATAGGGACTCTGTATTTTACAGCAATATCAGCAGAGTCCCCACCACCACCATGGTTCCAATGGGTCCATAGTACCTGGTTAAAATCCAGGTGGAACCAATCCAGGCAAGAGTCTAACTTAGACAGACTCCAACTCCCAAAATGCCTCTCGGTTTCTATCGGGAGGCAAAACTCCATTTCTATTTTCTAAAAATTGCATACATTCTTCTGTCGCTCAAACAAACAGGAACTCTACTTATACTCGTAGAGTTCCGCACTTTCCAATTATTCTTTTTTGATAGAGTTCACTTGTGACACTCTTGTAGTTTGTCTTTTTGTACCTAGCCAAAAGCCAAACAAAAGAATGAGGAATAAAATGACACAAGTACAAATAATGGACCTCATTCCGGAAAGAGAAACTTCTATTGCACCAATTTTGAGAGAGCTTGAGCAATCTGGCTATCCTCTGGAGAATGTAAAAGAAAAGCTATTGCATCTGCATAGCATTGGTAAAATAGAACTTACCAAGAGGAGAATCCTTGGACGTACACGCGCTCAACTTAATAATATTACTATTCCATATGGTAACATCAACTATACACATGTGAGGCGATGCTTATGATTGTCTTCACAATTATTGGCATCGTTCTTTTCATAATTGCTGTTACACATCACTAATGGTAGCTAACACCGGAAAAAAGACAAACAAATTTCCGGTGATTTAACTTCTAAGCGAGAAGTCCCCTTCCTCGGAGCGTAGCGACAGGTGGGGGATGAGAAAGATACTTTTGTTACAAAAATCAGTATCATGCTAATGCTTATATACATTATTATCGCTATAATATATGGGTTTTTGTATGCAGTTGACATTACCAATCAAGATAGATGTTACTTTGGAACAGGAATCTGTTCTATGGAATCTATCTGAAAAGTGCAGACTTATCTATAACTTTGGTTTGAAAGAACGTCATGATGCATATAAGAACAAAATAAAGATCAGCTACATTCAGCAACAGAACAAGTTACCCGAACTCAAACAACAATTTCCTGAATATAAATGGGTATATTCCAAAGTATTGCAGGGAACCCTGAAGTGTCTAGACAATGATTATAGGTCTTTTTTCAATCTAAGAAAGAATAAGGATGTCAAAGCTAGACCTCCTGGATTCAAAGGCAAGAAGTATTTCACTACGATGATCTATAATCAGTCAGGATTTGAGATCTCTGATACTAAAGGTAATATTCTTGTAAGCAAGTCTATGGATACTCGAATCCATAAACAGGAAGTAGAGTATTCTGATGTAGACAAGATTTTCATTGGTCTCTCTCATAAGCATCCATCTGGAATACCTTTGATATTTGAACTTCCTGCTACTCTGCTTGAAGAAAGAATATTTAGTACGGCTACTGATATTGTTCAGATTAGTGTTTATCAGAAAGACAATGACTTTTACATTTCGATTACATATGAAATACCTGCAGTAAAGCATAGTAATAATGATTGTTATCTTGCTATTGATATTGGTACAATCAAACAAACGATGGTTAATTCTTATGGTCAATTCAATGAATTAGTTAATAGACGACCAGATAAGTACTGGGAACCTAAAATTCAACAGATCCAATCCCGAAGAGACCATTGTAAGAAGAACAGCAGAAAATGGAAACGATTGCATAACAACCTTGGTAGGATGAAACGAAAATCATCTAATCAACTCAAAGATAACCAGCATAAAATTACCAGAAATATTGTTGAGAATACAGATGCTAATACTATTATCATTGGTAAACTTGATGTAAAACAAATGGCTTCTTCTAAGCCAAAAACAAGTAAAAAAGATAGGAGTACCAATCGTGGTACTCATAATTCAGGACATATAGGAAGATTTGCTCAATTCTTAACCTACAAAGCTGAAAGCTTGGGTAAGAGAGTAATAAGAATTGATGAATCCTATACCTCAAAGAAATGTTGTGTTTGCGGAACGATCAAGAATATGTCACTTAACGACAGAACTTATGAATGTAGTTATTGTGGTAACATTCTTGATAGAGATTGTAATAGTTCTGTAAACATTCTCTTGAGGTATTTCAAACACAATGCTTTGTGGACAAGCTATCAAAATATAATTGATAATCTACGACAAACAGGTTTGTTGATCGGGATCATTCCTAACAGGATGATCTTGAGATGAAACAAATACTCGTAGGAAGCTCCTTCCTCGACAGCTGAAAGCTGGCAGGGAGCAGTAGTTCACATGAGTGACAGAAAGTACAAACAAACAGCTAAGAACCAAATTGAAAGATACATAAACGAAAAATTAAGCTTAATACAAGCCCTTAATAAGTTTCCTGTTGCTCCGATTTAATTACTTTTGTTTTTTAGATTTTCTCTTTTTTTCGTTCCTTTTCCAAGGAACCAAATCTTTTTTATTCACAATAATAGTAGGTTCATTATATGGAAACAAATGAATTTGCATATGGGCCATGGGATTGTATTGCTGATATCAATCGAACAGAAATGGGGAGAATTGTTATTCGTATCATAAACGCTGAAACTCAGAAAACAATCACATTCATAACGATTATTATGCCTGAGGAAGAGATTGGGGTTGATGAAACAATAATTGATATCAGGGGAGATGAAGACATTCCCGAATATCTGATAGATGCCGGTATCCTTATTGAGCATATTCGGGACATTGAATTTCAAGGATGGGAATTCCCAGTATACAGGCTCTCCCCCGAATATGTGCCTTCATAATCCTTCTTTTTCTTCCCTATTGATCATCCAGAAAGAACTTATTAATGTATCAAGAGACTAGGACGAGGTCCTGAAGAATATGGAGTATTTGCTAACAAAAAAAGCAGATATGTTTGTGGTGATTTAAGATGCCAATAATTAGAGTACAGTTCGGTGAATGGGATTGCATTGCAGAAAAACTGAAGTATAACAATGGCAGAATTGCTATTCAGCTAATTGATGACTGCGATGGAGCACCAGTTGCAACCGCTACAATTAACATCCCTGCAGAGCAACTTGCAGAGGACGAAGCTATAATCAAGGATTATGATGAAAATAAAGGAATGGTTCAAGCTCTTATAGATGCAGGGATAATAACTGATTTTGTAAGACAAGTCAGATCAGGATATATTACTGCACCGATATACAAGGTCAATGTTGGCCTTTTTGAATAATTCTTTTTTAGGTGATAATATGATGAAAATAGTCAGAATAATAAAAAGAACATCTACAAAGAACCTGTGCATTGGTTTAATATTGTTAGCAATGCCCTATTCGATAGGAATAGGCTATATACTAACAACGATAATCGAACACATCTAAAAAGGCAAATATGCCTGTGTGATTCAAATGCTTGAAAAAACAACAAATACCATTCGAACGGATCTTATAAATAATGGATTCCGGGTTGGAGATGTGCAATCAATCAACTACGGAGTTCAGTTTTCTGTATCCAAGGGTTCCTATTCAAGGATTTTGAGAATTTACTCATCCAAGAAGAAAGGAATTACAATAGATGCCTCTCAGTTGGGTAACGGAGAAGATGCAGACCAAATCCGGAAAATAATAGGTTCTCCTGCAGAATCTACTTATGTAACTGCAACACCCTCCCAGGATAATCTCGGATATCCACTTATCGGATGCGATGAGTCTGGAAAAGGAGATTATTTCGGGCCATTAGTGACTGCAGCTGTTTGTATTACCGATGGAAAAGTCGAATCCACTCTTCGATCCATTGGTGTGAAGGACTGCAAATTACTCACAGATGAACAGGTCCTGGATATCGCTGATAAGATTACTAACTTACTGACACATAGGAAATATCAGATCGAGACCCTACTCCCTGAGGAATACAATCAGAAGTATAATGAAATTAATAATCTCAATAAATTATTAGCGTGGCTACACGCATCTGGAATTGAGAATTTATTAGGTGGGTTAAATGGAATTGTTACTATAGACATCGAATTAAAGAAAGCTTATGCAACCCAAACCACACTTCTTGTAGATCAGTTTTCCCATAATGAAAACATTCTCAAGGATGAATTAAATACACTTGGTTCTTGCTGTAAGCTTATACAACAAACACATGCTGAGTCTAATGTTGCTGTAGCTGCTGCCTCCATACTTGCCAGAGCAGAATTTCTGAAATGTATGGATGAAATGTCTAACAATTATAAGATGAGATTCCCTAAAGGTGCCACTGATGTAATATCCACAGGACAGAAATTCGTCAAAGCACATGGACCAAATGCTCTAAAAAACGTTTCAAAACTCCATTTTAAGACAACCGAACAGGTTGTTGCATTTAAAAACGATTAAATAACCACTGGAACGGGAGGTATATCTGCTATTTGAATCACACAATCCTCCCTTCCGTTCCTAAAAATCATTCTTTTATATGATTAGAGATAATTAAAATCAGAGGATATTATGTTACTATGTAACAGATGTAAAGAAAGAGAAGCTGATACTGGAGATTTCAAAACCAAAAATATGTCAACTATCAGAATCAGATATTCATGAGCAGTTGCATTGTATGTAAGGACAAATACGTAACTCAATGTAATCAATGCAACAAAAGTCAAGGTTATCAAATTCGGAAAAGGTTTCTGTTGGATTGATGAATATACCCTTTAGAATTAATGACATTATAAGACCTTTTCCACAATAAAGAAACAATACTAACAATGCAGTCCCTAAAGATATTGTTGTCCTGAATATCGATAAAAACCATTCTTAGACTTTCTTTTTTTAATTTTTCTCTTTTTTAATACCTTAAGCAAAAGTCTCCTTCCTCGACATCCAAAGGATGGTAGGGAGGGTAGTTCACAATCATCATTCTACCATTCTAAGATTATCTGTCCTGATCTACCTGAAAAAGACATACATATAAATGGTGATTGAAATGAAAGTTATGATTACAGGACACAGACCAGAAAGACTTGGTGGATATGATGAAAACAATCCTGTTACAAAGAGAATCAAAACGGAACTCTCTATGCAGCTGGAACTGCTTCTTCTTGAGGATCCTAAAATCGAGATAATCACTGGACTTGCTCAAGGTGTAGACACTTGGTTCGCAGAGATTGGTCTAGAGAAGAATATTCCAATTTATGCTTACATCCCTTTTACTGGCCAGGAATCAAAGTGGCCAAAGAAATCACAGGAAAGGTATAGAGAAATCCTTGCAAAATGTAAAGTTGCAAAAATCATCTCCCAGGAAGGTTCGAAAAATGCTTTCCTCCAGAGAAATGATGCTATGGTTCATGATGCAGATATGGCCATTGCAGTATGGGATGGATCTTCTAATTCAGGAACATGTTACACTATTCATAAACTTAATCTTGTAAGAAAGAAGGTTATTGTTATTAATATCTAATTTTCAATACGATTTTAAATCCTTATAGATAAAAAATACATTAGATATTAGGTATACTTTAACATAATACTCTTATTGGCTTTTAAAAAAAGACACACAATTTTCCGATAACTATGAAGGAATGTCAGGGCGATCTATGGAATTCTGGTTGTGATTATACTGCTGTTACAACCAATAGCATCATCAAGAAGAATGGAACACTTGTCATGGGTGCCGGAGTTGCAAAACAGGCATCTCTAAGATATCCTGGCCTGCCACGTATCCTTGCAGAACATGTAAGGAAGAACGGAAATATTCCTTATATTGTACCAGAATACAGGATAGTCTCTTTCCCTACAAAGTATAACTGGAAGGATCCTTCTGATCTCTCACTCATCAGGGAATCTGCAAGGAAGATTGCTGATATACTCCCTATAGACTCTTCTTGTGGACTCTCAAAACCCGGATGTGGCAATGGTGGACTCAAATGGGAGCAGGTGAAACCTCTTATCGAGGATATTCTCGATGATCGGTTCACGGTTTTTTCACTTTGATATTTTTCTTTTTTTAAAAAAACAATATTAGGTCTGGGTACATTACAATTCTTTTAGCTTATGCTAATAGCAAAAAAAAGCAAAGGAAACTAGTGGTGATCTAAGTGGTTGATTTCAAGAAACTTTCAGAGGAAACAGAAAAGAAAAGACAGCAATTTGGAGACGATATCCCTATACGAAACGAAAAACTCTTCCTGGAACTTCATCAACAAATCTGCCCGGGAACCTTTAGTGTTGATTACAATCATGGTTCATTCAAGGACTTTGTCTGCTCAGAATGCTCTGCGACATTCCAGAAAGGAACCAACATCCCCATGAGATATTCTGGAGGATATGAAGAAGATATGTCAGAATACTTCTATGGATCTCTGCCAGAAAAGCTTCTTGAAAAATATGGCCTGCTTGAAAGAGCTCAAAGCCCAGAAGCAAAGGAACGAATGCATCAAGTCAAAAAAAACAAAGATTTAGTGTAATTGCAAAAACTGGTAACAAACAAAAAAACCAGAGATACAAATGCAATTGTCAAACCCCTGTTAAAAAGACAAACAGGTAGTTGAATTAATTAGGTGAGAGAAATGAACGCAACAGCAATAGTGGAAACACTCGGAAAGAATGGAATCGCAGTTGAACAAGCAGAAGTTGAGAGCAAAGTACAGGCTTTCAGGTTAAACTTCAAAGTTGATGAAAAGACAGCATCCATAGCTGTACTTAATATGTATGCTAAGAATGCTGGAATTGAAATAAAAAAATCCAGCTCAAAGACCAGAGCAACTGTCATAGAGCTTGAAAAAATGAAAGAGGGAACTTGGGTAGATATGACCCTCAAGGTAATCAAGATCTTTGATCAAAAGAAGAATAATATCGTTCAGAAAGGTGTTGCAGGCGATGAAACAGGCTCAGTGATATTCACAATCTGGTCTACAGCCAATGTTCCTCTTATAGAAGAAGGACAGACCATCGATTTCCGGAATGTTGTATGCAACCCATTCAACGGGAATCCACAGATATCAGTCAACAAGTCATCTGAGCTTGCAGTCTCTGATAAAGCAATCAACTATGTACCCGAAAAGAAAGAAATTGTCGGCATAGTCACAAAGGTTGCACCCGGAAGTGGTCTCATTAAGAGATGTCCGGTATGTGAAGCTTCTCTCTACAAGGGAACATGTAAACAACATGGAACTGTAGAAGGGATATACGATCTTCGCCTGATATTGACCATTGATGATGGACGCAAGGAATCTAAGATAGTAGCAGGAAGAGAGCTCACCGAAAAGATAACCGGAATGACCCTTGATACTGCACTTGCAATGGCCGCAGATGCCTTAGACCATAGCATTGTCAGAGAAGCACAGACCAACATGTTCGTTGGGAAATACATATCCACAATAGTGCTGGATATGAAGTCCACATACCTGAATGCATGCGAGATAACTCCTATGGGTGAGTAAAAAACCCATACAAATTTTCGAGGTAATAACCATGAGCAATCAATACAATCCAGTAGCAAAGCGTCTGACCATTGAAGAAATGAAGAACATTATAGCTGAAGAAGCCGTACCAATCAAAGGACTTGATAACGAAGCCCGGATATTCGTAACAGAAACCGGTGAGGAAGCAAGCAAAGTCTTCCTTGTGGCAGCTCTTATGGAAAAGGAAGATATAGGAAAGGAAAAGACATTCTGGAAAGCAAAGGTAGCAGATCCCAGTGGACCAATTTATGTTACTGCAGGAGAATACCAGCCAGAAGCATCTGCACAACTTGCAGAAATACCAATTCACAGCATTATCTCCATCATCGGAAAGCTGACATCCTTTGAAACTGAAGACCATACAAGAATAATCAATATCCGTGCAGAATCCGTAACTCCGGCAAGTGCAGAAACACAGGAAATCTATCTCAAGGAACTATCTGGTTTCCTTTCAGAGAGACTTGAGAAGAACAACCTTTCCCCTGAAATCGTGGCCAAGTATCAGCCAATCGTTGAAAAGTTACTGGGGTGAAATCCAGTAATCCCTTTCTCAAAAAAACAAACACCCTTCAGCCTCTATCAAATATCGGCCAATGATAGATCTACCTCTTGCTATCATTATCTTCTTTCTTTTTTTATCTTATTTTAGAAAATCGAAATCATAAGGAATCTTGTATGACAACACAAATACTGCTATTCACTGAAGATACATATGGGAAATTTATATTCAACACTGAAAATGAATCAAATCTCTTTTCTTTAGATATTATCAAACAGCTTTTTCAGGAAGGGCATATACGTCAACTTGAAAAGATTGCTCAGAGAATATTAAATTAATACAGATCAACGCAAGGAAAATCACATGCCACGGTCACAAGAAGAATTTGATGAACTTTTAGATGTTCTTCCAAATGAAGATTCTAAACTCATTGCAATCAAAGCACTTGATCTTGATATCTCGTTGTGCTCAGCAATAGAACTATTAGAAAATACAAGAAATATATGGATTTCAGGTCCATTGCCTGAATACGAAATATAATCTTCTTTTGCCAGCTCCCCCAGAACAAAAAAAGACAAACAGAGTCCATGTAATTACAGGAGAACTACGCATGGACATAAATACACTCGACCTTCCACAGAATTACATCGATTTTTACTTGAACAAAGGATATACAACCCTATATCCTCCACAAGCAGAGTGTATGGAAAAGGGTTTACTTAAAGGAAAAAATGTTTTTTGTGCAATTCCAACTGCAAGCGGAAAGACATTTCTTGCAGAACTTGCAATGCTAAAAGCAATATCTAAAGGGAAGAAAGCAATGTACATTGTTCCCCTTAGAGCTCTTGCAAAAGAGAAATACACCTCTTTTAAGGATTTTGTTCCTCTTGGAATAAACCCTGGTATTGCTTCCGGTGACTACAACACTGATAATAGGTGGCTTGAAAAATGTAATATCATCGTTTGCACCGCTGAAAAAGCAGACTCTCTGCTACGATCAGAAGCATCCTGGATTGATGATGTTACATGCGTTGTTATTGATGAAGTTCATCTTCTTGCATGTAAGACCAGAGGCCCTACTCTCGAAATGGTAACGACCAAGCTTAGAGAAAAAAACTCTCAAATCCAATTTGTCAGTCTATCAGCAACAGTTGGAAATGCAGAAGAAGTCGCAAGGTGGCTTCAATCTGAACTAATTACTACAGATTGGAGACCAGCAGACCTTAGAGAAGGTATCTTTTTCCAGAACAAGATACAATTCAGTAAGTACAGTATTGATATAAATCCAATAACTAATGATCCTTCAATAAATATTGCTATCGATACCGTAAATATCGGAGGGCAGTGCCTTGTATTCGAAACAAGTCGAAACAGCTGTTCTGATTTTGCAAAGAAACTCAGTAAGCATATCTCTCCACTAATTACTGAAAAGAATAGGGAAGAACTCAACAAACTATCTATTGAACTCGATAGAGAAGAACAGTCTAACCCTATCTTATCCGAATGCATCAGAAATGGAGTTGCTTTTCACCATGCAGGCCTGAATGAAAAACAAAGAGATATCGTAGAATCAGGATTCAAGAATGGATTAATTAAAATAATAACCTGCACACCCACTCTAGCTGCAGGCCTTAACTTACCAGCAAGAAGAGTAATTATAAGAAATTACAAAAGATTCAATCCTGGCCAGGGAAGATGTCCAATTCCCGTACTTGATTATAAACAAATGGCCGGAAGAGCAGGAAGACCACATCTTGATCCATATGGAGAAAGCGTACTCATAGCTGAATCTGAAAAGGATATAGAAAAACTCAAAGCAACGTTTATCAATGCACAGGCAGAGCTTGTTATATCAAATCTAGCACAAGAGAACCACTTTGAAACTCATTTATTAGCTACAATAAATAACAAATTCGCCAATACACTCGAAGATATCAATCACTTCCTCCGGAAAACATTGTTTGGATTCCAGAACCCAGATGCTGATTTTGAGAACTTAACAACGAAATGTATTAAAGTACTGCATCGAAGAAAAATGATTGAAATATGCGATAGGATAGAATCCACTCCTTTTGGGAAAATGGTATCCGTAGTATATATCTACCCGGAAACAGCATCTATAATAACAAGCAAGATTGAAAAATCATTATTCATTACTCCCTTCAATTTGATGAGTATAATATGTTCGACTCCAAATATGAAAAACACTTCCTTTACTGCAGACGAAAGGAAGAATATTGAAAATATCATCATCGAAAGAAGTAACGAAATTCCGTGGATAAATGCAACCAAAATAAACCAGATCACCCCGCAGGAAATAGGAAGCATTAAAACAGCTCTAATGCTAATGGAATGGATTAATGGAACTCCAATAGAAACAATAATGAGGAACTATAAAATTGGAGAAGGCGATCTGAAAAACACCATATCAACAGCAAAATGGTTAGTCTACGCTTCCCGGAAAATCATGGAAATGCAAGAGAACATCTGGACAAGCACTGTCTCTGATATTGAGAAAATGCTTGAAAAGGGTGCTAACAATGAAATGCTTGCTCTGATGACAACAACATCCATTGACAGATTATCATCCAAAAAGCTGTATGATAACAAAATCGATTCACTTGACATCTTAAAAACAATGCCACTAAAAGATGTTATTGAAATACTTGGACTCAATAAATCCATTGAGATTTTTAACTCCCTTGGTATTGATTATGACCTATTCAAAGTAATAGATGAAATTGAAGCTCAGAAAAAACAACAAACAGAAACAAAAAAAGATATGCTGATAACAGAAATTGAGCAAGAAAAAGTAGTTGAAACACCGAATACTGAATTATTAGCAATGGAAGAGAATAAGCCAAAAATCACGGTTAGAAGCATTATAGCAAAGATACTTCGTAATCTATTTTTAAGATAAATAATCCCTAGACGCCTTATTGCTAATGTAAAAACAATACCAGTAAACTGAAAGAGACAGAATTGATAATGTAAATATGAAAATCAACAACCGTAGACACTTCATTGCCAATGTAAATTTGTAAATAATCCCTAGACACCTTATTGCCAATGTAAAAACAATACCATTAGACTGAAAGAGATAGAATTGATAATGTAAATATGAAAATCAACAACCGTAGACACTTCATTGCCAATGTAAATTTGTAAATAATCCCAGGACACCTTATTGCCAATGTAAAAACAATACCAGTAGACTGAAAGAGATAGAATAGATAATGTAAATATGAAAATCAACAACAATAGACACTTCATTGCCAATGTAAATTTGTAAATAATCCCAGGACACCTTATTGCCAATGTAAAAACAATACCAGTAGACTGAAAGATATAGAATTGATAATGTAAATATGAAAATCAACAACCGTAGACACTTCATTGCCAATGTAAATTTGTAAATAATCCCAGGACACCTTATTGCCAATGTAAAAACAATACCAGTAGACTTAAAGAGATAGAATTGATAATGTAAATATGAAAATCAACAAACGTAGACACTTCATTGCCAATGTAAATTTGTAAATAATCCCAAGACACCTTATTGCCAATGTAAAAACAATACCAGTAGACTGAAAGAGATAGAATTAATAATGTAAATATGAAAATCAACAACAATAGACATTTCATTGCCAATGTAAATTTGTAAATAATTCCTAGACACCTTATTGCCAATGTAAAAACAATACCATTAGACTGAAAGAGATAGAATTGATAATGTAAATATGAAAATCAACAAACGTAGACACTTCATTGCCAATGTAAATTTGTAAATAATTCCTAGACACCTTATTGCCAATGTAAAAACAATACCAGTAGACTTAAAGAGATAGAATTGATAATGTAAATATGAAAATCAACAAACGTAGACACTTCATTGCCAATGTAAATATGAAAATAGTAGCAGGATATTGATTCAATGAAGAAATCAAAACTTTAATTGATTATAAATAGTCAATTGCTTTCTGCCATTCATACTATAAAATTGAGAATCTTCATATATCCAATCGAAAATTATATTGGAATCGAGATTAACATCAATACCAACCATATTCACGACCCCTTTTCCTCTTCCCCGTGAAGTTTTCTTTGTATAAAGTAGCTCTAACATAGAGAGCTCACCAATCAAATCATTAAACCGACGTGCACTTAATACATCGATTCCAATTTGTTCACACACTTGTAAATAAACATTATAAATATCACTAGTAATTACAGTGTTTGTTCCTGGCTTATTTAATAACAACAATGATGAAAGAAACGCTGTCTTCGATTGGGGAGTAAGGCGAGTAACAACTCTCTTCGTTTTATCAGAATCAATTTTTGTATTTGCTTCACGAACATGCTCTGATTGGATAATCTTATCTCCTCTCATATCCGCAATATCACCAGATACTCTTAGAAGATCTATAGCCCTTCTAGCATCTCCATGTTCTTGAGCTGCAAGTGCGGCACATAAAGGAATAACCATATCATCAATTACTCCATCTTTAAAAGCCAATTTCGCACGATAGCATAATATCTCTTCAAGTTGAACTGCATCATATGGCTCAACTGTTATTTCTGTTTGTGATAAAGCACTTTTCGTACGCGGATCAAGGTTTTTTGTGAAATATAAACTATTTGATATTCCCACAATACACACATTGCGCTTCATATCATCATTTTCTTTAATACGTAAAAAATTATTTATGATATCGGGATTTGTAAGTTTATCTATCTCATCAAAGATAATAATGATGCTTTTTCCATATTTAGTCATTAGATATGTCAAACGATTATAGTATTCTGAAAAATTATTCACTAATTTTTCATGAGGTAAATCCAATTTTTCCTCAAATTGTGTTATAAGGAAACGCAGAACCATCGTATCAGAATAAGTAACATTACAATTAACAAAAACAGGAAAAACTTCAATACCATTTTGAAGTGCAGCTTCACTAATAACTTGCATCATTAACTTAGTAACCATTGTTTTTCCAGTTCCAGTTTTACCAAATACAAGAAGATTAGAAGAATCAAAACCCATTACAGTTTTCTTAAAATGTGTAGTATATGCTTCGATAAAATCAACTCGATGCATGACTTCATTTATAGATTTAGGTTTATATCCTGGCGACACAGCATCAGGATTTAAAAATACTGAGCCACTAAACAGTATTTTATTTACATCAACTGTATTTTCAGCCATCTTATTCCTTCATACTTTTTTTATTTAACACATGTATATACTAATATATAAATCTAATTGGTCTTTGTAACCAATGTAACCAATAATACCAACGTAAGTGTATGTACACTACATTGCTAATGTAACAAGTATTTCTTATTTTGTAAAAATCGTTTTTTGATATACAAGTTATACGGAATATTTAAATATAATAAAAATCTATGAAAAACAGACAAGGATATTATTTGGGTTTATAATATACGAAGAATATTATCTGGGATAAAATGAAATTACTATTACATTGGCAAACAAGTGTATATTTACCAAAATGATATAAGTTAACAAAATAAAAAAATAGACAA